>CALIMD010000049.1 GCA_938028645.1 uncultured Alphaproteobacteria bacterium | reverse complement strand
GCCGTTGGGATCTCTGAGGTTAAGAGCTTTGAAAGACCGCAACCCGTCGTCTTTTATGCCGATGATAAAGGATGAATTAAGTCGGGTATCATGGATTTCCAAGTTTAATAAACGTCCAGTTTTTGCTGTCGGAGGTTCTTGGAGAAACTTAGCGCGTATGCACATGAGTGCCGATAAATATCCACTTCGCATCATTCACGGATACAAAATTGCATCCCCTTCATTTCTATTATTTTTAGAAAAAATTACTCACTCAAGTCTAGAGGAATTAGAAGCGATGGGTGGAGTATCGAAAAACCGAATCAAAGAAGTGACTATATCTTCTGATATTTTAAAAACCCTAATGGAACTTGGAAAAAATAATTTTATTATTTTTTCAGCTTTTGGTATCAGAGAAGGCTGTATTTTTAAAAATTTGAGCTCACAAGAACAGAGAAAAGATCCACTATTAATCAATTGTGAAAAAATAGCGTCTAGTTCTCGCCGCTTTACATTAACATCCGATGAATTAGAAAATTGGGCGTCGCCGTTATTTAATAACTTGGATAAGCATAATAGAAGGTTGTTAAAGGCGGCTTGTATATTATCTGATTTTGCTTGGGCAGATCATCCGAGCTATAGAGCCGAACAAGCGTTCCTCAGAATTTTACGATTTCCCGCGATCGGACTAACCCACGATGACAAAGTATTTTTGGCTCTAACAATTTGGGTTAGATATGGAGGCAATTTAAATGATTTTGAGCTAGAGAGGTGGAATGAGGTAATTTCTCTTGAACGATTAGATACAGCTTTAAAGATAGGTAAAGCAATTAGATTAGGGATAACCCTCAGCGCTGGGTTAGACGGTCTTTTGCAACAGATCAAAATGGTCAAACATAAGAAGATAATTATGATACGTTATGCTCCGGGGATAACTTTAATAAGTAGAGAAGTTATTACAAAAAAGATCGAGAGTTTATCAAAACACTTCAATTGTAGTGTCGAACTTGCATCTTCAAGTTCCCAGTCAGTTAGCTAATCTTGAATCCGTATAACTTTGATACGATCTCCGGTAGCAGATAAAGCAATTTTCCCCGACTTTAATAGTAAAGCGTCATCTCCAAAAACATCCTTTCTCCAGCCATTTAAGGCCAAAACATCCGCATTATCATTTTCGGCTATTGCTTCTAGGTCTGCAGTGCTTGCGATTAATTTTTGGGCAACGTTATTGTCCTCTGATTTATGCTTCAATAAAACCTTCAGTAAATCGATTAATGCAGGTTTTTGCGGCTTTGGTTTATTGAGTTTTTCGAGTCGAGGTGCGTCGGATTCGGGAATATTAGAGGCTTCTGCCACCACTGTTAGAATATTTTTTCCTAATCTTCCCTCTGCGAATTGGGGAGATAAACTTCTGACTTTAGCCAGGTCAACCGACGATCTTGGTGAACGGGCAGCTATATCTAAAAGTACATCATCGCGAATAACCCGGTTTCTTGGTATATTTCTGTTTTGTGCTTCCTTTTCTCTAAAAGCACACAGCTCTCTTACTAAAATTAAAAACCTAGGTTTACCGTTTTTAATTTTGAGTCGCTTCCAAATTTGATTTAATGGAATATCATAAGTTTTGGGACTTAGTACACTTTGGAATTCTTCGTCAAGCCAGTTTATACGACCATTTCTCTCAAGTTGATTTAGAAGCGAATCGTACACTGTTCTCAAATGTGTCACATCTGATAACGCGTAATTTAACTGTTGTTTTGACAAAGGTCGATGCGACCAGTCAGTAAACCGAGATGATTTATCTATTTGAACTCCAGTAATTTGACGAACAAGTTTATCATAACTCACCGATTCTCCATAACCACACACCATCGCGCCTATTTGTGTATCAAACACAGGACATGGGATTCGGCGATTTAGATTAAAAAATATTTCTATATCTTGTCTACAGGCGTGGAAAACTTTAATAATCTGGTCGTTTGCCATTAAATCTAATATTGGATTTAGGTTTATTTCATCAGCCAGTGCGTCGACTGTAACAGCTTCATCCTTTCCAGCTATTTGTATTAGGCAAAGCTGTGGATAGTACGTCCGCTCGCGCATAAACTCGGTATCGATAGCCAAAAAACTGTCTCGCGAAAATCTCTCGCATGCGTCAGTAAGTCTGTTTGTTTCAGTAATTAATGTCATCCGTAGCATATACACGCATAAATAGCAGTAGAGAACATGAATTTTTGAAAATTTAAAAAATAACATTAAAACCTAGTTTGCTTGCACCAAGGCGAGAGTTAAAACGCAGTCTCGCAAAATTTATGAAGCTTTTTGTCTATACATACTTGTGTCAGCAAAATTCAAAATTTCTTGTTCGTTTTCGTGTCCTAGATAGTCACACCTGCCTATGCTGCCGCTAATAATAAGATTTTTATGGTTCCAAGAAAATTGTAGTTCACTTATAGCAGAGCGGATTTGTGAAATTCTTTTCGTTACCGTCACGGGACTTGCCCCTGGCAAAAGGATCGAAAACTCGTCTCCCCCAATCCTACCTACAATATCGCTCTCCCTAACAACCGTTGATATAGCAATACCTACATTTTTCAGCACTTCATCACCTGCCAAGTGACCATAAGTATCATTTATCTGTTTAAATTTATCTAAATCTAAAATCATCAGCGAGCCACCGGTTTTATTACGTCGGGAAATGGATAAAGAAAACTGAAACTGTTGCAAGAAACCACGGCGGTTAAGAAGTTGTGTAAGTTCATCAGTTACTGACAAATTCTCTAGTTGTTTAATTCTTGCCTCTTGACGTTTAATTCTTTTTTCGGCCTCCTCCATCGCTAAAAGAGCAAACTGAAGTGTAGTATTTATTTCGAGTTCAGTTGACGACTGGTTTTTTGATTTGAGGCTAGGCGAAAGTAGGTTTGACAATTCTGTGACACGGGCGGATAAATTATATTGCGCATTATCTTTTTTCGTGTGAGGAAAATCATTTATTTTCTGCAAATTTGTATAATTTTGCATTTATTCAATCCTATGTAGCAACTCTCAGAGTATGTCAGCAAATTCCATGCCAAAAAAAATGTTTGCTTTAAGAGATTGAATTACCTACTTGTAGGGGGTCACTTCAGCACGTTTTAGAGACG
This sequence comes from uncultured Alphaproteobacteria bacterium, assembly GCA_938028645.1. Lineage (GTDB taxonomy): Bacteria > Pseudomonadota > Alphaproteobacteria > Thalassobaculales > Thalassobaculaceae > UBA7326. Next base: position 447 of record CALIMD010000049.1, on the reverse strand, counting down.
GACAACAAATAGTTATTATTCAATTCTAGGGTAAGGATCCGAAAAAAAGAATGTCAAAATTGGCTGGGCATAGACCTAATGTGCAAAAATTACTTTGTTTATTTCTTTTAATACTATTATCGGGGAGCGTGTCAGCAGGCACTGCATCTCAAAATTTCCAACCACACAGAGCCTTCTACAAAATGACTATGGGGTCTTCGAAGGTGAATTCTGGAATAATAGGTGTTGATGGCAGAATGATTTTTGAATGGCGGTCAACCTGCGATGCTTGGGTGGTAGAACAACGATACGTAATGCGTTATCAAAGAGAACAAGGAAATGAAACGCATACAGACACTGAATTCAGTGCCTGGGAAAATAAAAATGGGGAGCAGTATAAATTCTATGTGCAAAATAAATTTTCAGATACAAAATCCAAAGTAGAAGGAGTGGCTGATTATTCCCCAG
>CALIMD010000048.1 GCA_938028645.1 uncultured Alphaproteobacteria bacterium | reverse complement strand
CACTGTAGACGACGTTATGGTGACACATGATCTTTTTGATCAGACCATTGGGCAATTAGTTAAGAACTTCAAAACTAGCGGTTTAGAAAACCCAGGTTGATAAAAAGAAGGCTCCATGCGGAGCCTTCTCGTGAGTGGGCCTGTGGTATGGCCCCGACTTATGGTCGACGGTCTTTTACAAGTTTAACGAAGGCTGCTCCGTTACCATTGCAAGAATAACCTTGGGGTACCACATTACCTTTTTCTCACATGACATCAGATCACCTCCTTTCAGTTGTTAATAGATACACCACCTTAACATGGCTATTAATCGATACAAAGATACATTTATTATTAATTCATATTTTAGAATAGAAATTCTATTTTCACTCTGATTAACCTTCCATTATGCCAGCTATGGTGAAACCACCATCAGCACTTAACACATGCCCAGTCGTAAAACTGCAGGCAGGGGATGCTAAAAACGCAGCTACCTCCGCAATTTCTTCTGGCCTTCCGTATCGGTTCAAAGGCATGCGCATGGCAACGCTTGGCCATGGCGCATCCGGCTGATCAGCTCTTGTTTTGGTAGGACCCGGCGCGACAGCATTCACCAGAATGTTATGTTCAGCCAATTCTATAGCCATTGTCTGCGTTAGGTTTATTATTCCAGCCTTACTGGCACCGTATGCCGCTCTCCCTCGACCACCAAATATACCAGAGTTGGAGGCTACATTCACTATTCGCCCTCCCTTAGAACGAGAGATCATATATCTTGCCGCAACCTGTGAACAGCGAAACACGCCACCAAGATTAGTGTTAAGCACATTGTCCCAGAAGTTCTCTTCCATTTCCATAAATGGGGCACGGTCCATTATCCCTGCGTTACAAATAAGAATATCTACAGCGCCAAGGCGTTCATGAGATGATTCAATCATGTTTTCCACTGAATTTCGATCAGAAACATCCACACCAACACTAATTATTTGTCGTCCATTTTGAATATTACTCGCAACTTCAGCGGCTTGTTTTTCATCTTTATCCGCAACCGCTACAGCGATACCATCACGGGCCAAACGTTCTACGATTGCCTTTCCGATACCACTGGCGCCTCCAGTAACAATCGCTGTTCTAGTGCTAGTTTTCATTTCCATCTCCAATATCTTTAAGTACCAACTACAAAAGGACTTGTAGCATTAGATTGCAAACTATCTATAATATTATGACTGGAAATTTCCGTGTGCGATTACACGCAGTCGTTTATGGTAAATCTAAAAACTTTTTAAAACAGTTGAGTCTCAGGAGAGTTTTCAATGGCATTAGTAAAAGAACTTTTTAAACCAGGTAATTTGGTCACAGCACCTGGCATTTTTGACGGTATATCAGCGCGTATGGCTGATCCATTTGGGTTTGAATTATTATATATGACTGGTTATGGGACAGTAGCTTCATATCTTGGCGTTCCAGATGCGGGAATTGCCAGTTATGCTGATATGGTTGGCCGCGTTCAAATGATTGCTAATGTTATTAAAACTCCCTTTATTGCTGATGGTGATACTGGCTATGGCGGCCTTCTGAATATGCACCATACAGTTAAAGGGTATGAAGCAGCCGGGGCGGCAGGAATTCAAATTGAGGATCAAGAATTTCCAAAAAAATGTGGTCATACCCCGGGCCGAAAAGTTATTCCTCTGGAAGACATGGTTCAAAAAATTGAAGTTGCAGTTGAAGCTAGAGAGTCTGATAATTTCTTAATTGTTGCAAGGACAGATGCTAGAACAAGTTATGGCCTTGATGAAGCCTTACGACGAGGCGAAGGTTTCGCTAAAGCTGGAGCGGATATTTTATTCATAGAATCGCCTGAATCACATGAGGAAATGGAGAAAATTTGCTCAAGTTTTGATACGCCATTATTGGTGAACGTGGTAGATGGAGGTAGCACACCTGTCCTTTCAAAGCAGGACTATATAGATCTTGGTTATCAAATAGCGATATATCCCGGAACTGGTTTTATGGCGACTGCACAAGCTTTGCACTCCGTTTATGGAACAATAAAAGAAACAGGCTCATCCGTTGATGTCGAAGTCCCATTGAGAGATTTTATGACATTTTCGGAAGAGATGGGGTTCAAAGAAGTTTGGGACTTTGACAAAAAACACGCGAGATCTTAGTTAGACTGACCAAATTTGCTCAAGCTTTTAAAAAGGTAATACATTGACAAATTATATTGAAACTTACCGCGGCGATGTTTCCCCTTGGGAAGTAGACTCGACTGAACATTTTACTGTAGCTTACTATTATGAAAAATTTGAGGCAGCCACTTGGCGCTTTTTGAAGCATGCTGGAGTGAATCCAAACGCTTGCAGAACGACCGAAGCATTAACTCACTATAAAGCTGAACTCCGAAATAGAGATATTTATAGAATTGAAAGTGCTTGTATTCAAAACGGCGATCATTCCCGAATAGCTCATAAATTATTCAATGCTGAAAGTGGTGAGTTGTGCACAACGATGCAACAGAATATTACCGGTATTTCTCTCGATATTCCTACAGAGAGATGGGATGGAGATATTAAAGAAGATAGAGCCATACCAACGAGTAAAGCTAAATGGTTACCAACTTCGCAAGACGTAACCCGTCCAGAAGAGACGGATTGGTCGGGCAATTTATCCTTACCAGGATTTATACATCGCTATTCAACAGCTAACAGCTTTATTCTAGCTGCCTTTGGACTTACCTCTGAATATCTCACGAAATCCCGAATTGGCCTGTCTACTTTCGAATTTCAACTCAAATTTGAGAAAACAGTGTCACCAGGAACGATGATAGATATTGAAAGTTGCATTGCACATTTAGGAGGGTCTTCAATTCGTCTTTTTCATAAAATGATAGACGCAGAAACTAAAGAGGAAATATCGAGCCTCAGCCAATTTGGCGTTCACTTAGATCTCGATCTACGACGGCCTTCAAAAATTCCAGACGAACTTAGAGAGAGAGCCAAAGCATTACTTTAAACGCAGACTATTAAGTGTATTTGATAAAAAAATAGGGGCAAGCTTATGCGCGCTGCCGTATTGACAGCAAAACAATCAATCAAAACAGTTGATCAAACTACAAGGTCTCTTTTCGATACTGAAGTCAAAGTTCGAATTCATGCGGGAGGAATTTGTGGATCGGATTTACATTACTTTCATCACTACAAGATGGGAGATTTCCCTGTTCTAGAACCCTTCATACTCGGACACGAGGCAGCCGGCATAGTCGAGGAAATTGGACCTGGCGTTCATAATATTCATGTCGGAGATAAAGTAGTCATCAACCCTAGCCAGCCATGCCGCACTTGTGAATATTGTATAAAAGGACGGGAACTTCTCTGTAATGATATGAAGTTCCTGGGAAGTTCACGAAAATTTCCACATATCCAAGGAATGTTTTCGGAGATCTTCATCACAGATCAAAAACAATGTTTTAAAGTACCCAGTGAGTTGTCCTTAAGTGTTGCAGCCTTCGCAGAACCTCTGGCTGTGGCCTTACATGCAATTAATCAGGCAGGCCCCCTTCTTGGCGCCGAGGTTTTAATTAGTGGGTCAGGACCAATTGGGGCTTTGGTTCTATTGGCCGCAAAATTAGCCGGAGCCAGATCCGTTACAATGACAGATATACGCGATGCTCCATTGTCGGTAGTCAGTGAACTTGGCGCTGATAAAACTTTTAACGTTAACTCTGGAGCTTCAATATTAACTGATGAAGATAATCACAGAGGTAATTTCGATATTGCTTTTGATGCATCTGGAAGCCTTCAGGCCGTGCTAGCAGCTATAAATAATATACGCCCTGGCGGCACTCTAATTCAGATAGGAACGTTTGCAGAAGCTAATATTTTGCTCCCTTCTGATCAACTTATGATAAAAGAAATTATAATGAAAAGCTCGTTCCGGTTCGACAAAGAATTTGCCTGGGCTGTCGACTACCTTGCAAAAAATAGGATTGACGTAATGCCACTTCTTACGCACACATTTCCCATGGAAGATGCTAATGAAGCATTCTTGACTGCTTCGGATAAGGAAAACGCGATGAAAGTTCAACTAAGCTTCTAAACGAATTCAAAACTCCCTTTCAACACAAAAATCAACTACCTCAGTCAACGCATTTTTGGGTTCACCATCCGAAAAGAGACCAAGAGCATCCCGCGCAATAGCTGCGTAATGACGGGCCCTAGATATCGTGTCATCGAGTGCGCCATATTTCAATATCAGTTCCTGAGCCTTTTCCAAATCTCCAGGTTCTTGATCTAATTCCTCTAATGTTCGTTTCCAAAATTTTCGATCTACTTCAGTCCCCCGTCTAAAAGCTAGTATCACTGGAAGCGTTATTTTTCCTTCACTAAAATCATCGCCAACCGTTTTACCCAACTCCGCTTGTCGCGCAGAATAATCGAGAGCATCATCGACAAGTTGAAAGGCTATACCCAAATTAGTTCCAAAAGAAGTTAATGCGTCTTCTTCATCTTTTGGACGATCTGCGACGACCGCTCCTATACGTGCTGCGGCAGAGAATAATTCTGCAGTTTTAGACTGTATCACCTCTAAGTATGCCGTTTCGCTGGTTGTAGTATCATTCGTCGTTATCAACTGTTGCACCTCACCTTCCGCAATAATTGCCGAGGCACCAGATAATATTTTAAGCACATGTAATGATCCGTCCATCACCATCAATTGAAATGAACGACTGAATAGAAAATCTCCAACTAAAACACTCGCTTGATTACCCCAGACTGTATTTGCAGTCTCCTGTCCTCTCCGAAGTTCACTTTCGTCAACGACATCATCGTGCAACAAGGTAGCAGTGTGAATAAATTCAACGCATGCCGCCAATTTGACATGCCTATCCCCGGAATATCCACAAAGCGCTGCTGCTCCTAAAGTGAGCATTGGCCGCAATCTTTTCCCCCCTGCGGCAATCAAGTGGCCCGCGAGTTGAGGGATCAAATGAACAGGACTTTGCATATGCTCCAAGATAGTAGAATTAACTCGATCCAAATCTGTTCTAACCAGCTTCATTAAAGGATCTAATGATGGTTTCTTAATTGAATTGTCTAATTTTTTAAATTCAACCACACTTGCCACGTGCCAACTCCACTCAACTTGACTAAGTTCTCCTTAGGAGGATAGGAATGCTTTCTATACGATCAAGTCCAACAATGAAACCGTTAAGCATTATGAGAGTATGAAAATCTATATCTTAAGAGGATAGAAGGATTGAAAGAGCTGTTGAGAAGTAACAACCTTGTAGAAATTTCCTATGTAACGAGCATGTTGAAATCCGAAGGCATAGAAGTGCATATTTTAGATAATAATATGAGCATAATAGAGGGAAGTGGCATGGCCATCCCGCGTCGCCTAATGGTCAATGAAACTGACTTTATTCTTGCTAAAAATCTTCTTGAGGAAGCAAGTGAATAACCCAAAGCAAAACAAACCACACCTGACCCAGGACCTGTTGCTGGGAGGAAAAGTTATATTGTGGCAATCTATTGATGGTTATCGCGCAGGAATTGATGCTGTCTTGCTGGCTACTTCTACAAAACCAAAAACAAATCAAAAAATTTTAGATTTGGGTTGCGGAGCTGGCGCTGTTTCTCTTTGCGTTTTGGCCAACTATCCTGACGTCTTCGTTACTGGATTAGAAATTATGGAAGAAACCGTTGATGTAGCAAAACTAAATGCGAAGGAGAATAACGTTAAAGTAAATTTTTGCCCGATTCGTGGATCTATCGCGGATATGCCTTCCAAAATTAAAAAAAATTCTTTTGATTTAGTGCTTTCAAACCCGCCATTTGCAGCGAGTGGAACCTCAAATTTTTCATCCAATCTTCGAAAAAAAATCGCTCACGTAGAGACCGGTACAAATATTGAAATGTGGATAAAGGTAGCCGCTGCGGCTCTAAAACATAAGGGAATAATTTCACTCATTCACAGGGCAGATAGACTAGACCATTTGCTCTGCGCATTAAGGCCTTATTTTGGAGAAATAATTATTCATCCACTTTGGCCAAAATCGGGACGCAAAGCTAATCGAATTTTAATAAAAGCAAAGAAAGGAAGCAAAGCACCCACCGTATTGACAGCAGGGACCATAGTACATACGGATAACGGCTCTTATACTCCAGAGATAGAGTCTGTTCTTCGCGGTAGATCACTATTAACTATGGAATGACCTATATTCTTCCATCGTAACTACCACGAGGGACCTTACAGGCGATAATCGTATAAACATCGGATAACAAAGCGTTTTTAATAGCTGATTCTAATGCATCTCGATTCTCTACAGTAATGCCATGCCCTCCGAGAGCATTCGCCAAAACTGCAAAATCTGTTTCATTCATATCCACACCAGCATTTTTATAATTCATCTCTCTCTGTTTCTTTTCAATTAATGCTAGAGAGGCATCCACA
>CALIMD010000047.1 GCA_938028645.1 uncultured Alphaproteobacteria bacterium | reverse complement strand
TGTATTTCCCAATTCTTTTAGGCGGTTAAGTGTCGCCAATAATCTGTCGTTATCTCTTTGATGTAATCCAATCGAGGGCTCATCGAGGACATATAAAACTCCAGTTAATCCTGAGCCAATTTGAGATGCCAATCGTATTCGTTGACTTTCTCCGCCGGACAACGTTCCCGCTTTCCTTGCTAAATTTAGATAATCTAGACCTACATTTTTTAAAAAGCCAAGTCGTTCATTAATCTCTTTTAGAATTCGACCCGAAATGTCTATCTGTTTTTGGGTTAATTGTTCTGGAAGGCCTTCAAACCAAACTACGGTTTTTGCAATCGACATATCTGTGACTTGTGATATTGTTTTATCCGATATTTTCACTGCCAAAGCTGCCGGCTTAAGACGATCTCCCTTACACTCCGTGCAACTGGATATTGTTTGATATTTTCCTAAATCCTCCTTAATTCTATTCGAATCAGTTTCTTGGTATCGTCTTTGTAAATTTGGTAATACTCCTTCAAAGGGTTTATTCGTTGTGTATTGTCGGAGCCCATCATCGTAAATCATTTTAACGTGTTCACCGCCACTTCCATTGATAAGTATACTCTGAAAAGCCTGAGGGAGTTTAGAAAATGGCGTGTCAATTGAGACTTCGTAATGAAGGCAAAGGCTTTCAAGTGTCTGAAGATAATATCGGGAAGAGGAAAAAGTCCAAGGTGAAACAGCTCCTGATTTTAGGCTTAGTTGGTGGTTGGGTATAATTAAGTCAGGATCAAAGTAACTTTTTGTGCCGAGGCCATCGCATACAGGACATGCTCCAAAAGGATTATTAAAAGAAAATAATCTTGGCTCAATCTCCTCTATCGTGAAACCAGAAACTGGACACGCAAATTTTTCTGAAAAAGTATGCCTTTCTTTATCATCCGCATTCTCGGTTATAAGCAAACCGTCGGAGAGTTCTAATGCTGTTTCTATGGAGTCGGCGATCCTATCTTTAATGGATGGGCGTATTACCACTCGGTCAACAACAACCTCTAAGTCGTGTTTGAATTTCTTATCGAGAGAAGGCACCTCATCAATTTGATAAATAACTCCGTCAATTTTAATCCTTTGAAATCCCTTTTTTCTAAGATCATTTATCTCTTTTTTAAACTCACCTTTCCGACCTCTGATCACTGGGGCCAATAAAAGGAGCCTTGTGTCTTCTTTCATATTTAGTATTGCGTCAACCATCTGGCTCACAGACTGGCTTTCTATTGGCATTCCGGTCGCTGGGGAATAGGGAATACCAATTCTTGCGTATAACAATCTTAAATAATCATAAATTTCTGTGACCGTCCCTACAGTCGAACGAGGATTTCTTGAGGTGGTTTTTTGTTCAATAGAAATTGCAGGTGATAAACCCGAGATTAAATCAACATCGGGCTTTTGCATTAATTCAAGGAATTGGCGAGCATAGGCAGATAAGCTCTCTACATAACGTCTCTGGCCTTCAGCATAAATAGTATCAAAAGCTAACGAAGATTTACCAGAGCCGCTTGGCCCAGTCATCACTACCAGTTGATTTCTTGGAAGTGAGATATTGACATTTTTAAGATTATTTTCACGGGCTCCACGAACTACTAAGTAATCCAGTTCTATATTCTGGCTCATATTTCTTTGGAACCCTCTTTAACAATCTTTCTTAAACTAAACACTTAGAGAAGATGCACGGTGACGTGCAGCAGAGAAGTGTTTTTATATAACTTAATATGACTATAGATATAATGCTTAGCTTTAAAAGAACAATCAAATCTTATAAAATACTTGGATATAATATGATGCGGTTTCGGCTGGTTTAAGACTCTAAACTGTGAAAGAATGATCGAATATTGGAACCTCTATTTGGGAATTAGGTGATGGCTGGTAGTGTAAACAAAGTAACCTTGGTGGGTAATTTGGGACGTGACCCTGAAGTTCGAAGTATGCAGGACGGTGGAAAAATAGTTCAATTATCTTTAGCGACATCCGAGTCGTGGAAAGATAGAAATTCAGGAGAAAGACGAGAAAAAACAGAATGGCATCGAGTGGTTATTTTTAATGAAAATTTAGGGCGTACAGCCGAACAATATCTTAAAAAAGGATCGACGGTCTACATCGAAGGTCAATTGCAAACCAGAAAATGGACCGACCAACAAGGGCAGGAAAAGTACACTACTGAAGTTGTTCTTCAGAGATACAGAGGAGAACTTACTATGCTTGGGGGCAGGGCGGATTCTATGCCTTCTACAGACTATAATGACACAAATTCTGGTTCAGGTTTCAATGCCGGCCTGCAGAACGAAAACTCCAATAATGATTTTTCAGGGAGTATCTCTGGTATTGATGACTTGGACGACGAAATCCCATTTTAATTTTGTAGTGTTAGCACGAAGTTAGCCGACATTATTATATAAAGCTACCTTGTAACTTATGTGCACCATCATTTGTTCCATCATATGAAGTATGGTATAATTAGCATAAGAATTTTGTTATCTCCTCGTTCGCTTAATCAATTGTAATAATTGAGAAAAGACTTGAAAAACTTAGACTTAAGAATGGTAAATCTTGGCTGATTCGGATCAAGGACAACCTGACATCATCGGTGTTTCTATAGAAGGAGAAATGAAACGCTCCTACTTGGACTACGCTATGAGCGTTATCGTTTCACGTGCGCTGCCAGATGTACGGGATGGGCTCAAACCCGTTCATAGGCGTATACTTTATGCTATGAAGGAAGGGGGGTACGATTGGAGTCGACCCTATCGTAAGTCGGCCCGTATTGTGGGGGATGTGATGGGGCAGTATCACCCACATGGCGACAGCCCGATTTACGATTCCATGGTCAGAATGGCTCAAGAGTTTTCTATGCGTTTGCCATTAATTGATGGGCAGGGAAATTTTGGCTCGATGGATGGAGATCCCCCTGCCGCCCATCGGTACACCGAGGCTCGTTTAGCTCGTTCGGCTGAAGGGCTGTTGCGGGATATCGATAAGGAAACGGTCGATTTTGTCTCTAACTACGACGAAACAACAGAAGAACCGGCGGTCCTTCCCGCGGAATTCCCAAATTTACTTGTTAATGGTGCAGGCGGAATTGCTGTCGGGATGGCGACGAATATACCTCCTCATAATTTAGGAGAGGTTGTTGATGCTTGCTTGGCGTACATTGATGATAAAGAAATCACTTTGGATGAATTGATCTCAATAGTTCCAGGCCCTGATTTTCCAACTGGTGGTATAATTCTTGGACGAAATGGAATTCGAGAAGCATATCAATCCGGCCGCGGCTCTATTATTATGCGCGCGAAGGCGGAGATTGAAGAAATTCGAAAAGATAGATTTGCTATAGTGGTTACAGAAGTTCCCTTCCAGGTTAACAAATCTCGCTTACTGGAAAGAATAGGTGAAGTTGTTCGAGACAAGGTTGTCGAGGGGATATCCGATCTCCGGGACGAGAGTGATCGGGACGGAGTGAGGGTCGTTATAGAGTTGAAACGCGATGCGGTCGGTGAGGTGGTATTAAGTCAATTGTATAGACATACGGCACTCCAGACTTCTTTTGGAGCCAATATGCTGGCGTTGAACCAAGGACGCCCGGAACAACTTAACCTGAAAGATATAATATCGGCGTTTGTTGAATTTAGAGAACAGGTTATTACTCGAAGAACTAGTTTTTTGTTAAAAAAAGCACGTGAAAGAGCTCATGTTTTAGCTGGTCTTTTGGTTGCATTGAATAATATCGAGGAAGTTATAGCCCTGATTAGGGGGGCGGCCGATGCCGCGGGGGCCAGGAAGGCTCTAACGGAGAGGGAGTGGCCGGCTAAAGAAGTGGAAGATTTTATATCGATTATTGATGATCCAGGACATTCCGTTGTAAACGGTAACTATCGTTTGTCTGAAGCACAGGCCAGAGCAATATTGGAGCTTCGTCTTCAAAGATTAACGGGCATGGAAAGAGGGAAATTAATTGAGGAGACGAAAGAGCTATCCGAAAAAATTCATGATTATTTGGATATATTAAAATCCAGAGAACGTCTAATTGATGTGGTACGCCAAGAGCTTATAACAGCTAAGGATACTTTTTCCACTCCTCGAAGGACTGCTCTTGAAGAGAATGAATTCGAGCATGACATCGAAGACCTTATTCAACGTGAGGAAATGGTCATAACAGTAAGCCTTAAAGGCTATATCAAGCGTGTCCCGCTTTCGACATATAAAGCCCAGCACCGTGGTGGTAAGGGGCGTTCGGGAATGGCGACAAGGGACGAGGATGTGGTTGACAAATTATTTGTAGCAAACACTCATACCCCAGTTTTATTTTTTACCTCTAGGGGTATGGTATATCAGATGAAAGTATACCGTTTGCCGCTTGGAACTCCGCAAGCGCGCGGCAAAGCAATGGTTAATCTTCTTCCACTGTCTGAAGGAGAATGGATTCAAACTGTTATGCCAATGCCTTTAGAAGAGGAAACATGGGAAAACTTGCAAGTTATGTTTGCTACGTCGGCGGGTACTGTTAGGCGGAACGATTTATCAGATTTTACCAATATTAAAAAGAACGGTAAAATAGCGATGAAATTAGATGAGGGCGAACGCTTAATAAGCGTTCAACCTTGTAGTGAACAACATGATGTCTTGCTTACTACGAAAGCCGGTAAGGCTATAAGATTTCAAGTCTCTGACGTTAGAATATTCAAAAGCCGTGGATCGATGGGCGTCAGAGGAATTAAGCTTACAGGTTCAGATGCTGTAGTAGGCATGTCAATCCTGCGGCATGTGAATTATGAAGATGTCCCCAATAGTGATCTTCACGAAAGAGAAGTATATCTTCGTCAGACTTCGTATTTGAGACGAGTAACTAATGAAACCATTGAAAATGAAATTGGCCAGCCCGATGTAATGCTAAGCCCAGAAAGGTTGGCATTTCTTGGAGCCGCAGAGGACTTTATTTTAACAGTCACGGAGAATGGAATAGGAAAGCGCACCTCAGCCTATGAGTATCGGATTACTAATCGCGGCGGACAAGGTATCTGGAATATAGATGTTACTGATAAAGCAGGATTAGTTGTTGCTGGGTTCCCAGTTAACCATTCAGATCAAATCATGTTAGTAACAAATTCTGGCCAACTAATTAGATGTGCAGTAGATGAGATTGGTATCACGGGGCGTCGAACTCAAGGGGTGTGGATTTTTCGGGTAGATAATGATGAGAAGGTCGTTTCCGTAAGTTTAATTGGTGACGAGGTAAATTCTTCAGATGATGGAGATAACGCAGAGGGTCAACTCGAATTATAAATAAATCATTGTAAGAACAGTCGGCAAGTGTATAAGGACCCCATTGTAGAACGGTTAAAATTTACTCCAACGGAGGCGATTAGTGCGTATAGGCGTATATCCAGGGACTTTTGATCCGATAACAAACGGACATATTGATATTATTCGACGTGGTAGCAAGATGGTTGATAAACTTCTTGTCGCCGCAGCCGAAAATATAGGTAAAAATCCAATGTTTAGTCTTCTTGAAAGAAGACAAATGGTTGGCGCAGAGATTGATGCAATTCATAAAGAAAATATAAAAAAAGGCATTCAGTGCGAGATTGAAGTCACATCATTTGGAAATCTTTTAATGCATTTTGTGGAGCAAAATAAAGCAGGGTTTGTGATACGAGGATTAAGGGCAGTATCTGACTTCGAATATGAGTTTCAAATGGTTGGTATGAACGCACGTTTAAATCCCGAAGTGGAAACGATATTTTTGATGTCATCCGAAAAACATCAATTCATATCCTCTAGACTTGTTAAGGAGATTGCTACACTCGGTGGTGAAATAAGCGATTTCGTTACCCCTCGGGTTAAGGAAAGAATGTT
>CALIMD010000046.1 GCA_938028645.1 uncultured Alphaproteobacteria bacterium | reverse complement strand
TTGTAGGCCAAAGAAATATCGATCTCTTTCCCCTATTTAATTTAGCGAATTGTTTTATTGTGTCAGGATGTAGTTGCAGACCTCCGTGTGATGCTCGGTTTATAATCAACTCAGAGTTGTCTAAAATTTTTGGCATTCTTTCGGCTAAAGTTATTAAATCGGTGCTAATCTTTTGTAAGCGGGCTGGCGGAGAACGATATTTTATCATCCATTCCTCTATTAACGGCCGGGCTAATTCCCAAATATTAACCTGGTCATTGATTTGTCGTCCAACACCTTCTGCAACTAGCATAGTTTTTTGCAATAATAGAAGCTGGGGTTGAGTTTGCATTTCAAATTTTTCAGTAATGCTGAAAAGTTGAGATAGAAGTTTTGCCAATGATATTTCAGCAAGAGGCAGACCCAATATAGGTTCCCCAATAGATCGGCAAGCCTGAGAAAAGACACCGAGTGATTGATCAGGGGGCACATAACCCGCTTTAAAATGAACCTCCGCAACCTTCTTGTAATCTCGGGTTAAAAAACCAGTCAGCATATCAGCTAGAAAAAAACGGGTTTCGAGATCCAGTCGCCCCATAATTCCAAAATCTACCGGAGCTATCTTTCCATCTTCCGTAATGAAAACATTCCCGGGATGCATATCCGCGTGAAAAAAACCGTCTCTGAAAACCTGGTTAAAAAAAATGCAAGCAGATTTTTGGAGAATTTTCGATGGATCATGGCCCGCCTTTTCCAAGGAAGCTTTATCATCCGGCCTGCACCCACTTAGTCTCTCTAATGTTAATACTCGTTTTGTAGTGGTTTCCCAAAATATTTTTGGCACTTTAAAATCGGGATCGCCTTTGAAATTCTCTGCTAGTTCCGCTGCAGCAGCAGCTTCCATGCGCATATCCATTTCCAGTGCGATGGTATTTGCGAATATTTGTACGACTTTTATAGGCTGAAGGCGTTGAGTCCATGGAATATAATTTTCTAAATTTTTTGCAATCCACTCGAATAACGATAGGTCAGAGGCAAAAGAGCTTTCTATTCGTGGTCTCAGTACCTTAACGGCTACTTCGTCTCCCCTCATTGTGATTGCATAATGCACCTGAGCTATCGAGGCTGCAGCTATTGGTTTTTCATCAAAGGAAGAAAATGACTTATTAATCGGAACTCCAGTTTCACTTTCTATTGTGGCTTTTGCTTCTTTAAAAGAAAATGGGTCAAGTCTATCTTGCAACAGGGATAGGTCTGAGGCTAACTCATCTCCTATTAAGTCAGACCTAGTCGCTAATGTTTGGCCAAATTTTATGAAACTCGGTCCGAGCTTTACAAGCGCTAGAGCTATCCGTTGTCCCCAACGCAAATTATCGTGTTTTTTATTGCGGAAACAACGGGCTGCTTTTACGAACAAATCAAAAAGCTTGAGCCCTCTAGTCCAAGTAGCAGGATAAAGGACATCGTATCTTATCAATTGCCATGCAATGTAAATTAGTCGAAAAAAATGTGTTATGTTGCGTATCATGATTTAAAGGCGCCATGCAGAATGAATGGCAGCGATCCCACCAGATAAATTTCTATAGCTACTTTTTCCCAGCCCAGCACTATTGATCTGCTGTTCTAAATTTATCTGATCCGGGAATTTCCGGATACTTTCCACTAAATATTTATACGCATCCCGGTCGTTTGCTACAAAATGCCCAATTTCGGGTAATATTTTAAACGAGTAAGCGTCATATATTGGATTGATGAAAGCAATAGCAGGCGTACTAAACTCCAAACACAAAAAGCGTCCCCCGGGACGCAGAACTCTCCTAGCCTCATGCAGTGCATTCTGTATTGAAGTGACATTTCTGAGACCAAAAGCTATTGTGTAGACATCAATTGATCTATCTGGAAATGGGAGAGCTTCGGCATCGCCACAGACCCATTCTATAGTATCAGAAGCGGGTTCTTTCTTAATTTTGGCTTTTCCGGCTTCTAGCATCGCTTGGTTGATATCACAAATAAATACTTTACCACCCCCACGCGCTCTGTAGCGTGTTGCAATATCACCTGTGCCGCCAGCAACATCTAATAATACTTTTTTCGGATGAGGGCCTAGCCAATCGAGTAAGAATGATTTCCACAATCGATGTATTCCGAAACTCATGAGATCATTCATCAGATCATAGTTAGGTGCTACTGAATCAAATACCTTGCGGACCAAAGCATTTTTCTTGTCAGCGGGTACTTTTTGGAAACCAAAATTGGTGGTTGGATCGGAATAGGGCGAATTCATAATATTTTCCTCGATCAACTAAGCCGTGTTTTGGCGACTTTATTATTGCACAGTATAACTAACTCAAACTGTACAATCTTCCAAGTTGCTCTTCGCAATTTATATTGTTGTATAGTAGCTTAGTTTATTATCTAAGATTAATGAGGATGTGGTTCATTTAAGGGATACTATTTATGCCAGAGCTTCCTGAGGTCGAAACGGTGATGCGAGGTATGCAGCCAGCACTGGAAGGGAAAAAATTAATAAATATTGAAGCACGTTGCGATAGTCTTCGATGGCCTATTCCTAACAATTTTGCTGATCGATTAAAGGGACGCAGGGTTATTAATATCGCGCGAAGGGCAAAATATATCCTTTGGTATTTGGACGATGAAACTGTAATGATTTTGCATTTGGGGATGTCTGGTCGTGTTTCAATCACAGCTAAACGACCTTCAAAAATCGAGAAGCATGACCATCTCATATTTACAACTGAAGAAGGAGCAGTAATTAGATTTAATGATGCACGTCGTTTTGGAATGGTAGACCTCAGCACGTCGGGTAGTATTTTTCAACATAAGCTTTTGAGACAAATTGGTCCTGAACCCCTCAGTAATGACTTTAATGAACTTAGTTTGAAAGAGATGTTGAGAGGTAAAAAGACAACTATTAAAAATGCATTACTTGATCAAAGGGTGGTAGCGGGGCTTGGGAATATTTATGTTTGCGAATCTCTATTTCGGTCGAACATTTCTCCAAAACGTTTAGCTTTGAACGTAAAAGGTAAAAGACTTAAAACTTTATCCCTCAACATAAGAGAAGTTTTGAACGAAGCAATCCTTGCAGGAGGATCATCCCTTCGGGATCACGCTCAGACAAACGGAGACATCGGTTATTTTCAACATAACTTTATGGTCTATGGGAGAGAGGGACAGGCATGTAAGAAAAATGGGTGTGGTAATAAAGTGAACCGAATAATTCAATCCGGCAGGTCGACTTTTTATTGCGCTAAATGCCAAAGTTAATGTAGACAGAGAAACATATGAGAAAATATTTTTTTAGATTAAAGACTATTTTTCTTTTAGTCTTTGTGCTCACAAATGTCTCTAGTGCTGGCCTTGTCTGGTCGACAGAAAAATTTGTGACCGGTTTTTCTGATCTCCCTCTTATGCCTGGAATGCAAGAGTTACCAGATGCCAATATTTCCTTTGATACAGCGTCTGGTCGGATCGTTGAAGCCTTTGCAAAAACCGAGCAAAATATCGAGAAAATTTTATTTTTTTATAACAATGTATTACCTCAATTCGGCTGGAGAGTTGAAAATGATACAACGTTTGTTAGAGATTCAGAAAAATTAACTCTTGATTTTAGAAAAGATAAAGTCTCAGTAATCGTCCAATTCTCGTTGGAACCTCAATAAGAAGTGGATGAATTTTGAAATTAATCAGAGAAATTTTGTTAGAAAGAGGAGACCAAGAATGAATTTTGAGAATATAACCGTAGAAAAGAAAGATGCTGTTGGAGTAATTACATTGAATCGACCGAAGGCATTAAATGCACTATCGGCTGCGTTGACGAAGGAATTAGAGACAGCCTTGATCGATCTTGATGGGGACAATTCAATAGGGTGTATGGTTATTACTGGATCGGAAAAGGCATTCGCCGCCGGAGCAGATATAAAAGAGATGCAATCTAAGTCGTACATGGATGCCTATTTAGACGATTTCATTACGGTTACTTGGGAACATATTTCCAAAATTAGAAAGCCCATCATAGCGGCAGTCTCAGGATATGCATTGGGGGGAGGGTGTGAAATCGCGATGATGTGTGATTTTATAATTGCAGCCGATAATGCTAAATTTGGACAACCGGAAATTACGATAGGGACTATTCCCGGTGCTGGAGGAACGCAACGGTTAACTCGTTTTGTAGGTAAATCTAAGGCTATGGAGATGTGCCTTACCGGTCGTATGATGGATGCTGAAGAGGCGGAGAGATCTGGATTAGTAAGCAGAATAGTACCGTTTGAGCAACTTATGGATGAATGTCTTAAAACAGCGGCTCAAATCGCAGCTTTATCGAGGCCATCGGTTATGATGGCCAAGGAGTCTGTGAACAAGGCCTATGAGATGACCCTTTCTGAGGGGATAAAGTTTGAAAGAAGATTATTTCATTCTACTTTTGCCACTGAAGATCAGAAGGAAGGGATGTCTGCGTTTGCCGAAAAACGCAAAGCAAATTTTAAAAATCGTTAAAATTTAGATATCAATGACATTGACGAAAGCGTCAGGTCTGTCTATAACCCATTTCCAATAAATAAGAGAAATGGTGGAGTTTGTTTATGGCTCAACATAAATCGGCTAAGAAACGAATAGTGCGAAACGAAAAACGTCGTGTAATTAATCACGCGCGAATATCGAGGATACGAACTTTTGTAAAAAAAGTCGAAAATGCGATAGCCGCGGGCAACAAGGAGCTTGCAGCCGAGGCTTTTAAACTCGCACAGCCAGAACTTCATCGTGGGGTGACCCGTGGAGTGCTTCTGAAAAATACTGTTGCACGCAAGTTATCTCGTCTATCGAAAGGGATTAAAGCCCTTTCGGCCTAACCTATAAGACCATAGAAACAACTGGAACAAGCCGTGTTTTTTTGTGCACGGCTTTTTTATTTAAAAAGTTTTGGAAGCCAGACGTTTTTGTGATGGCTGTATTCTCATTTCACCGGGAGAATATTAATAAAATCAAAATAAGAAACGGTAATAGCTTGTCCTAATTATTCAAATATCTCGCCAAAGTATTGATTCTCCTAAATAAGAATTATTATCAAAAAAAAAGATCGTTGTAATGAGTTTTTTTTTGATATCAATGGTTGCCACGATGTCTATTTTTAGCATAACTTATGCTCTTGTTTTTTAATTCAATTAAGGCTGGTTTCTATAAGTGCCTAGAATAAGGCCTCCAGTTATATTGATGTGATTAATGAATGTAGGATGAGCCGCAGACCGTAGTCTTTTCTCCTTAGCTTATGGGGAAAAAATGTTAATAAAGCCATAGACTGGCCAAAGCCCATGGGAGGCGTACAAGATGTCTGATGAACGCCTAATCTCAACTGATAGAATTTGGGCACGAGTAAGAGGTCGTTTAAGGCAAGAATTTGGCGAGTCAACATATCGCAGTTGGATCAGATCGTTAGTTCTCGAAGATGTTACAGGTGAGAGAGTAACTCTAGCAGCGCCGACCTTATTCATGAGGGATCGAATTGTTGCTCAATACGGGGATCGTATAACATCGGCTTGGGCTGCTGAAAGTGCAGATACAGTAAATGATTGTTTAATAACGGTTAGATCATCCGATGAGCCAGTTACAGAGGCCGAAGCGGGAAATTCAAAGGTAACGACGAATTCTCTGTCGATGGAACCGAAAACGATAGGGACAAAGGTTAAAAAGGAGAATTCGTTAGAGGGATCATTAGATTCCCGTTTCACATTCGATAATTTTGTTGTTGGTAAGCCAAATGAATTGGCTTATGCAGCGGCCCAGCGAGTATCAGGCAGTGACGAGGTTCTTTTTAATCCACTTTTTTTGTACGGTGCAGTTGGATTGGGTAAAACCCATTTAATGCACTCCATCGCTTGGGATATCCGGCGAAGAGACCCATCAAGGCGAGTCCTTTATTTGTCTGCGGAAAAATTTATGTATCAATTTATTCGTGCATTACGATTCAAGGATACTATGGCATTTAAAGATCAATTTAGATCAGTTGATGTTTTGATGATTGACGATGTCCAGTTTATTGGAGGAAAAGATTCAACTCAAGAAGAGTTTTTTCATACATTTAACGCATTAGTGGATCAAAATAGGCAAGTTATAATATCGGCAGATAAATCCCCAACAGATTTAGAGGGGCTCGAGGAACGCCTGCGGTCACGTCTTGGGTGGGGGCTCGTTGCAGATATTCACCCCACGACTTATGAACTTCGTTTGGGGATTCTGCAATCTAAAGTAGAAAAGCTTGGAGTAGCTGTTCCAACAAAAGTCCTAGAGTTTCTGGCTCATAAGATCACCTCTAATGTCAGAGAACTAGAGGGGGCTATGAATAGAATCGCTGCCCATGCAACACTTGTTGGTAGGGCTATAACACTGGAAGCCACCCAGGAAGTATTGCATGATTTGCTGCGGTCTTATGAGCGGCGAGTCACAATAGAAGAAATTCAAAGGCAGGTAGCAAGTCATTACCAGATAAGGGTTGGTGATATGCATTCTGCTCGTCGATCTAGATCAATTGCTAGACCCCGACAGATAGCAATGTTTCTTGCTAAACAATTAACTCAGCATTCCCTTCCAGACATTGGGAGAAGATTCGGTGGACGTGACCACACTACGGTGTTGCATGCAGTTAAAAAAATAGATGAACTCTGTATTATTGATAAGCAATTCCAAGATGATGTAGAGTTTTTGCGTCGAATGCTGGAAACTTAGTCAAATAATTCGCCCATTTTTTATTATTATTATGTTATAGTCTGATTCTGTTGGATGGTATTGTGTATTGAACCGATTTGATGGCATTGGGAAGCCATTTTTTTGTGATGTTACAACCTAACTGGATGGCTATAAGGTAATGAAATCAATAATTAATCGTGCTTCTTTGTTAAAACCTCTTGGTCATGTTCAGAGCGTTGTTGAGCGTCGTAATACAATTCCAATTTTATCAAATGTTCTCTTAAACGGATCTAATGGCCGTCTTAGTCTGACGGCTACAGATATGGATATGGATATAATTGAGACTGTTGATTGTAACGTGCTCCAAGAGGGTACGGTCACCGTCCCTGCACACACCCTATATGATATTATAAGAAAACTGCCGGATGGGTGCGATATTTCAATAGAATCTGATAATGAAGGGAGATTTATATCGGTGGAGGCGGGGAGATCTAATTTCACGCTTCCGGTACTTCCGGCAGATGAATTTCCTACTATGTCAGGTAATGAATTATCGTGCGGTTTTAATATGCCCGCCGCTGATGTAAGGGCTTTAATTGATCGGACGCGATTTGCTATCTCGAGTGAAGAAACAAGATACTATTTAAACGGAATTTATATTCACCCTGCGGAATCAAATGGGGCCTCGGTCCTGCGCGCCGTTGCGACAGATGGACATCGCTTGGCAAGGGTCGAGATGCCGTTGCCTGAGGGCGCTGGTCAAATGCCCTCCGTTATAGTTCCTCGAAAGGCCGTGGTTGAAATTAGAAAACTTATTGAAGATAACGAATCTGATGTCTCAATTTCATTGTCAGAGTCGAAATTATGTTGCAAAATTGGTGATACAGTTTTGACGACTAAATTGATAGATGGAACGTTCCCTGATTACGAGCGGGTTATCCCAACCGGGAATGATAAATTAATGAATGTCAACTGTCGTGAACTTGCTGAGGTTGTTGATAGAGTAGCTACGATTTCCACTGAAAAATCCAGATCGGTCAAGCTCCAGCTTAAGACAAAAACACTGGTTTTGAGCGCCAATAGTCCAGAAAGTGGAACCGCTAGAGAAGAACTTGAAGTTCAATATGACTCAGAGGCTTTGGAGATTGGTTTTAATTCTCGTTACTTGTTAGATATAACCAATCAAATAGAGGGGGAAAATATTGAATTCTCACTCGCTGACCCAGGTTCACCAACCATAGTTAGAGATCAAGACGACAATACCTCCCTTTATGTTTTAATGCCAATGCGAGTTTGATTATTCATTAGGAAGAGCGTTAAACAATTTGATTGAGCCATAAAAATTGATGACTGCTAGATTGAGTCGAATGGATTTGAGCCCATATGGGGTATCTGCTAACAAAGGTCCTGCTGTCCGTAAATTAAGTGTTTCTGCCTTTAGAAATTATAAAAACTTAAGATTGGAATTATCACGGGAACCTATTGTTTTAACTGGCCATAATGGTGCCGGTAAAACTAATCTTATTGAGGCTTTATCATTTCTTTCTCCTGGTACAGGGCTTCGAAAAGCCCGCTTGTCTAATATCGATATGGTTTCACTGAAGGATCAGGATCAATTAGCTGAAATAACTGACCCAAAACTCAGATGCTGGGCGGTGTCCGTAGATTTGGAATTAGAAAACGAAAAGTTGGTAATAGGAACTGGAAGAGATGAAAAGGCAGCAGCAGCCGGAAGTGATAAGCGTATTGTTCGAATAAATGGCCAGCAGGCTAAATCTCATTCGGCATTATTAGATTACCTAGCATTGTCTTGGATAACTCCTCAAATGGATCGCTTGTTTCTTGACGGCTTGAGCCAAAGGCGCAGGTTCCTTGATAGGTTAGTTTTTGCATTTGATCCTAAGCATGCAGGTAGGGTAAGCGCTTATGCTTATGCTATTCGTGAGCGTAGTCGATTGATAAAGTCCGGGAACTCTGATGATGCCTGGTATCTGGCATTAGAGAATAAAATAGCAGAAACAGGGGTGGCAATTGTGGCGGCACGGAGAGAGTTGGTGAATAGACTAGGTCCAATAGCCAGCGTCAGTCTTGGTCCGTTCCCAGGCGCTATATTGAAACTTGTTGGGGATATAGAGTGTTGGTTAAGTAACGCGGCCGCACTCGAAGTTGAAGATCGCTACAAAAGCGAGCTAATAGAGGCAAGAAAAAGTAGAAATAGAGAACCGCTTTCAATTTCTGGACCACATAAAACCGACTTAGTTGTGTCACATTCGATTAAAAATATTCCAGCAAGCCAATGTTCTACAGGAGAGCAAAAAGCATTGCTAATAGCAATAATACTGTCGCATGCGAGATTGAGGAAAATAGAATTTGGGCATTCTCCCCTTATGTTACTGGATGAAGTGACGGCACATCTTGATAGTCAACGACGGGATGTGCTTTTTGATATTTTAGAATCCCTAGGCAGCCAAGTTTGGATGACTGGTACGGAGGCATCGCTATTCACATCACTTAAAACACGCGCGCAGTTTTTTGAAATATCCAATGGTGAAGTGCGCAAAAACGAAACGTTTACAATGTCGAGTTAGGTGGTTTACTTATGTCTGATCAAAATACCCCAAAAGCTGAAGGTCAAAGCGAATATGATGCCGATTCTATCCAAGTATTGAGAGGTTTGGACGCTGTTCGTAAGCGTCCCGGAATGTATATTGGAGACACAGATGATGGCTCTGGTTTGCATCATATGATTTACGAAGTCGTAGATAATGCGATTGATGAATCTTTGGCAGGTCATTGTGACCTTGTTGAGGTTATTTTAAATGGTGATGGGTCAACGACAGTTCGCGACAACGGACGGGGCGTGCCCGTCGATATACACCAAGAGGAAGGTGTGTCTGCTGCAGAAGTTATAATGACACAACTTCATGCAGGCGGTAAATTTAATCAAAATTCATACAAGATTTCGGGCGGATTGCATGGAGTTGGGGTTTCTGTCGTAAATGCACTTTCAGAAGCCTTGGAATTGCGCGTGTGGCGTGACGAGAAGGAGCACTTTATGCGGTTTAGAAATGGAGAGCCTGAAACAAGCCTTCAAATTGTTAGCGACGCTGTGGGGAAAACAGGAACGGAAATTACATTTAAGCCATCAACTGAAACATTCACCAACGTAAAGTTTGAATTTTCGCGCTTAGAGCACCGATTAAGAGAGCTAGCATTCTTGAACTCGGGCGTCCACATTCAGTTGCGCGACGATAGAGAGGTAGAGCCTAAGATCATAGATTTAGAGTATGAAGGTGGCTTAACGGCTTTCATAGAATATCTGGATCGCTCGAACCAAAGTATACATGTACCTGTTGTATTGGAGTCAGAAAAAGACGGTATTACTGTTGAGTTAGCCATGGAGTGGACGGATAGCTATCACGAAACAATGCTTTGTTTCACCAATAATATTCCGCAACGGGATGGCGGCGCGCATCTAGCTGGCTTCAGAGCTGCGCTTACGAGGACAGTTAATTCCTATGCGATAGAAAGTGGTATATCAAAAAAAGAGAAAGCTCAGTTGACAGGAGATGATGCAAGAGAGGGTCTTACTTGTGTTCTTTCTGTCAAGGTCCCCGATCCGAAATTCTCTTCACAAACAAAGGATAAATTAGTCTCGTCCGAGGTGCGACCCATAGTAGAATCTGCAGTGTCGGATCGTTTGCAACAATGGTTTGAAGAGCACCCTGCGGATGCAAAAAGAATAGTATCTAAGGCTTATGAGGCAGCAGCAGCGCGAGAAGCCGCCCGAAAAGCGCGTGAGTTGACACGTCGAAAAGGGGTCTTAGATATATCAAGCCTACCTGGAAAACTAGCAGATTGCCAGGAGCGAGACCCAGCGCTTGCAGAACTTTTTCTGGTCGAGGGTGATTCTGCTGGAGGGTCAGCAAAACAAGGTCGTATCCGCAGAACGCAAGCAATACTGCCCCTAAGGGGTAAAATTCTAAATGTAGAGCGTGCAAGATTTGATAAGATGCTCTCTAGTCAAGAGATTGGAACGATGATTGCAGCTCTTGGAACAAGTATAGGTCCTGATGAATTTGATTTGTCCAAGATCCGTTATCATAAAATTATAATTATGACCGACGCAGATGTGGATGGCTCTCATATCAGGACTTTACTTTTAACTTTCTTTTTTAGGCAAATGCCAGAGCTGATAGAGGCAGGATATTTGTATATAGCACAGCCGCCGCTATATCGCGCCAAAAGAGGGCAGTCTGAAACATATCTAAAAGATGATAAGGAACTTGAAGATCATTTAACGCAAAACGGTAGTGAAGGCGCTAGACTTGTATTGGCCGACGGAACAGCTTTAGCCTCAGCAGACTTAATATCGACGGTTGAAAAAGCAAGAGATGCAAGATCGATGATTAATGTGCTAGTGCGGCGAGTGGGTTCACAGTTAATAACAGAGCAGTGTGCGATAGCTGGGGTAATGGGACCGAAAGGTTTTGATCATGCTGCAGATGCCGTTAAATATGTAGCACAGCGGTTGGATCAACTCTCGGAGGAAATTGAGAAAGGGTGGATAGG
>CALIMD010000045.1 GCA_938028645.1 uncultured Alphaproteobacteria bacterium | reverse complement strand
ACGGCGACAGAGGTGGTCCAGACGTTTATTAATCAAATAGAGTCGGTTAATCCTGTCATTAATGCTGTTTGTACACTTAATGAAAATGCTCTTGATGAAGCAAAGACAGTCGATGCCCGGCGGAAAGCTGGTGACCCTACTCGAGATTTGGAGGGTGTTCCTTTTTTGGTAAAGGATATCCTTCAAACAAAAGGCATTAGAACAACCTTTGGCTCTTTGTTGTTGGAGCATGATATTCCAAATGAAGATACAATATCTGTTGAGAGACTTAAAAATGCAGGGGGCATTTTGTTAGGGAAAACGAATACTCCAGAGTTTGCTCACGATATAAACACCACTAACAAAATTTTTGGAACAACACGAAACCCGTGGGATGTAAATGTCACAGCTGGTGGATCGAGTGGGGGGTCTGGAGCGGCTGTAGCTGCTGCGATGGCACCCTTGGCCCTCGGTACAGATTTGGGAGGTTCAATCCGTATCCCCTGTTCCTTCAATAATCTGACTGGTTTGCGTCCATCGCCTGGCCGTATTCCTTTTTACCCAACTGACTACGGTTGGGACACGCTTGTTGAGCACATACAGGGGCCTATGGTTAGATGCGTTTCAGACGTGGGGTTGGCAATGAAAGTTTTGTCAGGACCCGATGATAGGGATCCATCTAGCATTCCTTGCGATGGTATGGATTTTCACAAAGCAGCATTAGGACAACAGAAGTTGAACGGTCGGCGAGTAGCTTATGTTGGAAATATAGGCGGAGTCATCCCCTTGGACCAAGAGGTAGAAAAACTAGTTAAAGAAGGTGCGTACGCGTTTGAACAACTTGGCTGTGATGTTGAAGAGGCTTGTTTTGATGCTTCCGATATTCAAGATATAATTATGGGGACACGTGGTTTTGGAATGGTTGCGCGATATGCGGATCGATACGATAGACATAAAGATCTCATGACCTCTCAATTGATTAATCAAGTTAGTGCGGCGTTGGATCTTTCCGTACGAGATGTTGTTCGTTCTGAACGGTTAAGGACACAATACTGGCACAAAGTCAGACTATTTATGGAAAACTTCGATTATATTGTGGCTCCGGTTGTCGGCGCTCCGCCATTTAGATTGGACGAACCCTTGCCTAAACAAGTTGGCGGTGTTGCGGTTGATCGTTTTCAAGATGTTTTTTTGTCGACTTATGTGTTTAGCGTAACTGGACTTCCTATGATTTCTGTGCCGTGTGGTCTAACAAAAGACGGTAGACCCGTAGGTATGCAAATCATTGCTCGCAGACATAGGGAGGATCAAGCGCTTGAGGCAGCTAGTGCATATGAACGTCTGGCACCTAATTTATTTGTAAGACCTACAATGGATTTGACGGTGCTGAAGCCTGTGAGCGAAGCTCTAACTACCCCAGGCGTAACAATAAAAAAATAAGACACTAAGCGAGGAAGTATTATTTGTCCTTTGCCGCAAATAGACACTCCATCGATTTTCTAAATGCTATAGCATCGTCTGTTACATTACATTTAACATCGTCCCAGCCGATGGCATTTCCAGCTTTTATTGATTTGTTAAGTGCAATGCCTTGAGCCAAACCTATGGGCAAGTATCGTTTGGTGGTTGAAACGTCTGCTGGCAGTAATTTCCCCCATACGGTTGCGCCTCCTTCACCATCCAGAATTTCTCCTACTTTAAGATCCCGTTTTGCTATCGCAACGACATCGCCACAAAAATCTTTAGTGGATCCAGTTGGAACTCCTCTGAGTGTTGCTGAAAATATCGAAATATTTAATTCTAAACCGATCAAGTGAAATGGCTTAAACATCGCAGAATATCTGCCACTGGAGTCTGTATTCATACCGTATTCTTTAAAGCATTTTGATGCATAATCATTCTGAGCTTCTAAAACTACATAAACACCCCATCTGAGGTCATTAGTGACCGGACGACCATCGCGCTCAATTGATGATACAACCTCCACCTGTCCATTAATTTCCAGTTGGCCCCCAGCACTTAACGGTCGAAGGACATGAGCTAAGTCATTCATGCCGCATGGGGGGAATTGTAATCCATTACTTGGTGGGGCTAAATTGCACGCGTTGGCTATTGCCGCCATTTCGAGAGCTGACTTTGTGCCATCAAGAAAAGAATTGAACATTTTACTATTCATGCCAGCTTGGGCAGCTTCTTCAACAGAGATCCCATAATGGTTCCAAACCGTTTCTGGCGTCGATAGGTGATATTGGGGTAGATACTTTGTACCTTTTCCAGCAGCGGTTACATGAAAGCCGCACGATCTTGCCCAATCTACTAATTCGCATGTTAAAGCGGGTTGATCTCCGTAAGCCATAGAATATACAACACCAGCGGAAGCGGCCTCTTTTGCTAACAAAGGGCCCGCCAATACATCAGCTTCAACGTTAACCATTATGATATGTTTGCCGTTTTTAATAGCTTCTCTAGCATGTTTTACACCCGCAGATGGGTGTCCCGTCGCCTCTACTATCACATCGAAATCATCCTGTTGGATAGCCCTCAATGCGTCGTCGGTGAAGTGAACAGAGTCTATTTGGACATCGCTCCATCCAACAGCCTTACAAGTTAATTTAGCACGACTGGGGTCAAGATCAGCTATTCGCGTAACCTGTAATCCGGGGGTTGTCACCGATTGGCTTAAAAACATAGAGCCAAATTTTCCTGCCCCAATTAGACAAACCCTTATTCGTTTCCCGTTTTTTTCTCTTTCCTGTAATTCCGAATAAAGGTACATCCTGAATTTTTTTATTCTGCAGCTACGTTCGCGTCATGCGTATGTGCATCGGTAAGGCAATTATCGGTTAGAGGTTTTATTGGACTAAAGTCGCGATGGGCTATCCATTCTTCACGTTTATATTGTGTAATATGATTATCAACATGACAAAGGGATAGATAAACGATTGTGCGCGGCAATGGACTTATATTTGGTGGACTGGCATGCACTAAAAGGGACGAGAACATTATTACACTACCAGCAGGTCCCGTTGGTGCAATACATCCACCCTGATTCGATAATTTGGTTACTGTTTCTCTATCTAGTGTCCACAACGGATAGCTTGTTGTTTCAACATCATGGCCCGCATCTATTACACCGTGCTTATGGCTTCGCGGTAGGAATAACAATGGCCCGTTAGCAGCGGTTACATCATCTAAAAACAAAGCGATATTCATCGCTCGAGGTTCCGGCATCCCGTCATCTCTGTGCCATACCCCAAAATCCTGGTGCCATTGCCAGACGTCTCCATCAAAAGCCGCTTTTGCATTAATTTTATATTGATGCATATAAACGTTACCTTTTAGGATTTGTTTCACCGGGTTAACGAGCCTTGGGTGAGCGGCAAGCCGACTATGAGCCTCGTTGTACGTATGTGCGGCAAACGCTGTTCGCGCAATCCCAGAACTTTCTCTCCAGACTTCTTTTCTGTTAGAGGCGTAAATTTCAGTTGCAGCCTCATTGAGGACAGCGATCTCTTCCTTTGAAAAACAGGAGGGTAGGAATATATAGCCTTCTGTATCAAATTGTTGGATTTGTTCCTCTGTTAATTTCACGCGAGCCTCCTTTATATTTTCAAGACGACATCTTATTCATTGAGTCAAAATTTAAACTGTAGTGTGCAGGTTAATATATTTTCCCAACAATAGTAAATGAACGTCATCGGTAATGAAAATACATTAATACTATTGTTTTCTGAAACACATAAATCTTTGGGCTATGTTTTTCAAAGTGATCATTATTTAGTTATTATTAAAGCATCTGCAATTTTCGCACCGTTAGGAAGAACAATCAGTGGATTTAAGTCCACGGAACTGAGGTTTTCTGCATTTTCTGCTGCAAAAAAAGATAATTGAGAAAGCGTTCCCGCGAGTGCCTTAACATCGACGGGATCGGCACCCCGAACACCGTTCAAGATGGCCCTACCACGAATCTCGTCAATCATACTAGATGCTTCCTTTTCGTCAAACGGGGCAACACGGAAACTTACATCCTCCAAAACTTCGACGAAGACACCGCCAAGTCCAAACATTACGGTGGGGCCAAACACGGGATCGTTTACAATACCGAGAACTGTTTCAATACCGTTACTTACCATTTCTGAAACTATAATACCCTCGATATTGTTTTTATTTGCATTTTTCTTTCCTATGTCGCGCAGCTTATTAAAGCCTTCTTCGATCTCTGATTCATTATCAAGATTCAGTATTACGCCCCCTATGTCTGTTTTATGCTGCAGATCGGGCGAACTGATTTTAAGAACTACGGGTTTTTTTATTTTTCTCCAAAAGCGAATAGCCTCATCTGATGTTTGTGCCAGCGTTTCTGAGGTGATTGGCATCCCAGCAGCATAAAATATCTTTTTCGCCTCAAACTCGGATATTCTCTGTCCTCTAGTAATCACCGGTTTTTTATCAATCAGATTGGGAGAAACCACTTCCTCTTTTTGAAATACTTCACCAAAATATCGCAAAGCAGCCATGGCTCTTACCGCTAGTGAGTGATCTTCAAAACAGGGATAGCCGAGTGCCTCGTAGGATGCGCGAGCCTCAGGAGGGCCAATGAGGCTAAGGATCATTAATTCATCTGGATATCGCTTTCTCAGTGAGGTGAATATTTCTAAACTAATATCTTTTGTGAATTGGGATATTGGTAAACTAGCAAGATACAAGATTTGACTGTCATAATCAGCCTCATCTATGACATGACGCATACTTTCTTCTAGTAGTTTACTCTCGTTTAGAACTTGGCCTGTAAAATCAATAGGATTATTCACCCCAGCGAAGGGGATTAAATTAAGTATTTTATCTTGCGTATTTTTTGGCAGGGGCGTTACGTCGAAACCGTATTTTGTGGCTGCATCTGCCAGTTGTACACCTATACCACCTGATATTGTCTGGAGACCAATCTTTGGACCGGAAGGATAGCGTCCAAACTGACAGACGTAGGCAATATCGGCCATTTCTTCTGTTGTTTCTGCTCGATAGACACCGAATTGTTTAAATACTCCGTCGTAAATCGCGTCCTCGCCCGCTAGCGAGGCTGTGTGTGATGCAGCAGCCCGAGCACCGGCTTCGGTTGAACCAACCTTCATGAAAATGACAGGTTTTTTGGCTTTGCGTGCGGCATCTAACGCCTTACATAATCGATTGCCGTCTTTAATTCCTTCTGCGTAGGATACGATAACTTTAATATCCGGCTCTTTTGCGTAAAATTCAATAACTTCGGCAACGTCTACATCAACCTCATTCCCAGTGGTAACCCAATAGTTGGTTCCTACCCCTCTATTTTGCGTGATAGTGAAAAGATGACCGCCGTATGCGCCACTTTGTGTAACAATACCAATTGGTCCAGTTGGGATCTTCTTACTGGCTAATGTATTTGCAAATGTCCCAAACCAACCTTGATTAAGATTAAATACACCGAGGCAATTTGGCCCAACTATTCTCATTCCACTATTTAACGAAATTGTTTTCAACTCCGACTGCGCATGAACTCCAGCAGCCCCAATCTCTGCAAATCCTGATGTAAACATCACAACGCTTTTCACGCCGGCTGCCGCACATTCTTTAACGACATCAAGCGCTATTTTTTCAGGAACTGATATAACAACGCTATCGACGGCCTCAGGAACGGATGAAATATTTGGGTAGGATTTTAATCCCTGAATTGTCTCTCGATTAGGGTTTA
>CALIMD010000044.1 GCA_938028645.1 uncultured Alphaproteobacteria bacterium | reverse complement strand
GGACGAATTCGTGTTGCGAGCCATCTTTGACCCCAACAATCAAAGTATTTCCAAACAAAGTCGTTGATGTTTCGATATCCGTATATCCACTTGTCTCCATGCGATTGATAATATCCGAAGCGTCGATCGCTAGAGCAGATGACGCGATAGATATTAATCCCGCGGCGAGTATATTTCTAGTCATTACATATTTCATTTTTGTCTCCATCTTTTCTTAATTTTCTTATCACATCAACAAGCACGCGTTTGTGCCGTTTGAGCAATGAGATGAATATTTGACGAAAAGTACTGACTGACTATTGCACTCAGGCCGAAATCTTTTGCAATAGACCTAAGTCATTTCCCAATAGGCCTAAGTTGTAAAATACTTCTTTTAGGGCTTTCAATATAAGAACTGAAATCATCCTTAATCATATTCGAATGCATAAGGACAAAGTGCGCATCACCTCCTCATTGCTTTAGTTTGCTCCGCAATGAGAGTTGAATTCATATGCACTATGATTACAATTTGGATGACCTCTATATTGGTTGTATAGCAGTCGAAGGAAACTCTATTGGGAATTACCGAATATTTAATTTCTGCGGCCCTCCTTAACAAAGCGAGCTATACTGATTGGACCGGCTTCCACAAATCATACAAGTAATATAGTGTTTTACGGCCTAAATCATTCTTTCTTTTTGAACTTCAAAACTAGTCCTTCAATTTTTATCATGAGCCCAGAGCATGAATAACGCCTCGGATTTCCGCAAGTCCTCGGAGCCTTCCTATAAGTGGATACCCAGGAAATGTCCCTCTTTCGGTATCTGATAAAAGTTCATGTCCATGATCTGGACGATATGGGATCTGCCAATCACCTGATATTTGTTGGCGTCGTCTTTTTTCTTCATCCAATAGAATTTTGCATAGAGCTGCCATGTCGGTATCACCCTCTAGATGTGCAGTCTCCTCAAACGAACCATCGGGCTCCTTACGAACATTTCTAAGGTGGGCAAAATGGATGCGATCTGCATACCGCTGAGCAATTTCTACGACATTGTTGTTTGGGCTCGCACCGAGTGAACCAGAACAGAGAGTCAAGCCATTTGAGTGGGAAGGAAAAGCATTAATTATCCAATCAATGTCTTTTGAATCAGACACGATCCGCGGCAAGCCTAAAATATTTCGCGGCGGATCATCGGGGTGCACACACAGCTTTATTCCCAACTCTTGCGCGGTTGGAACTACTTCGTTTAAAAACAATTGATAGTTTGCACGCAAATCGTCCACAGACAAACCATCGTAAGACTTAAGCGCATAACGCAGCCCTTCCACGTCATAACGATCATATGCGCCAGGCAAGCCAGCCATAATGGCATTCAATAGCTCTGATTGCTCCTTTTCTGTCGATCTGGCGAACCAGTTATACGCCCCCTCAATAACTTTCGAAGGGTAGTCTTTTTCGGCGTCTTTGCGCTTTAGCATACAAATCTCAAAAGCGGCCATTAGGAATGCAGAATAACGCAGACAGGTGCCACCGTTATGCAGGGGCGATTTAAGATTGGTGCGTGTCCAATCTAACAGTGGCATAAAATTATAACAAATTATTTGGATACCTTCATTGGCCAAATTCGCCATTGATTGCCGGTAATTAGCGAACAGCGTCGATAGATCTCCCATCCCACGCTTAATATCTTCGTGCAATGGCAAGCTTTCCACCACGTCCCATTCAAACCCAGCAGCCTTAATCTTGTCTCGCCTCTTGACGATCGTATTGCGATGCCAAACCTCACCATATGGAATCTCATGCAGAGCTGTGACAATACCTACGGCGCCAGTCTGGCGAATTTCGGAAAGCTGAATCTGATCTAGTGGACCATACCACCGCCAAGTTTCCTTCATTAACAATCTCCTTCAAGTCGAACGGTATCGCGAAAATTACCAAGTTGAACCATAATGGCGACCAATTCACAAGTGATCCTACGGCTCGGCAGCTTGCCATAACCTGGAGCTATTTTGAGTATATTCTCAACTAAAGCGGCGTCGTTGGGTGCTATTTTAGCAGCGTGTATCAGCTTTTGTTTATACGGGTCGTTCAACTCAGGTTGTTCACTTTTTGATCGACTTTCGATATACCGTAACCAAGCAGCAACAACGACCAGCAACCGCTTGTAGGGCCTCCCTGCTGAAAGGTTTTCATCGAGTGGTCCTAAAATCCGCTGCGGAAGTTTTTGACTGCCATCCATGGCGATCTGTTCTAAAAGGTGATAAATTTCCGGATTTCGAAAGCGTGTTAGCAATTGAGCCGCATAATCTTCAAGGCTCGTTTCTGGTGGCACATCTAGAGATAAAGCAAGGTCTTCACGCCACAAGCCTTCTACGAAAAGTGCAATGCCCTCATCGCAGATTGCCTCTGCTACAGTTTCAAAACCTGCAAGACTACCAAGATAGGCAATTGCAGAATGTGCGCCGTTGAGCATACGTAACTTCATTTGCTCGAAAGGAGCGACATCATAAACCAGTTTTACGCCCACTGCTCCCAAATCTGGCCGACAATTATCTACAAAATCATCTTCGATCACCCATTGTCGAAAAGGTTCGTGAGCGACAACTGCTTCATCGTAGTGACCGCTACTTTCGCATGCGCGCTTTCTCAATGCATCGGATGTCGCAGGTACAATTCTATCGACCATGCTACAAGGAAATTTACATTCTGTTTTAACCCAGTTTGCAAAGTTTAGGTCAATCCTCGAGGCAAATTCACTGATAATTTGCTGCGTCAATAGCCCATTAGATGACAAGTTATCTAGAGACAATACCGTGAACGGGCGTAAGCCTCGCCTCCACCGCATTTCCAGCGCGCGAACCAAAAACCCTGGTCCAGATTTCGGCACTAAGCTTTGCAGATCATGTTTGATATCTGGATGCTCAAAATCAAGCGTCGTATCTCGCGAGCCCCGACAGTATCCTTTTTCTGTAATGGTAAGACTCACAATCCTTGTTGTTTCGTCGGTCATTACTTTGAGCACTGCACTGGGATCCTCTGGAGCGAAAAGGACTGAGGTGACAACATCAACAACTTGAGATTTAATACCCTGGTCTGATAGTTCTAATGCCGTGTACAAGCAATCATTTCTTACCAGCTTGTTTCTAATATCTGATGATCTGAGGGATACGCCCACCACGCCCCAGTCTCCACCAGATTGCTCCATGGCTTCCTTTATATAAATAGCACCATGCGCCCTGAAAAAAGCACCAAGTCCCAAATGAACAATTCCAGTTTTTGGGCTGGGATGAAGTCTGCGCAGCCCGCTTTGACCTTCTAGCGTCATAGCCGGTAAGCCTGTTTTACGAGATTAACTGTAAGATCCTTTGCAACCTCGAAGGCCTCATTTTCGAGAAGGCGACCAGTGGAGACTAAATCAGCAAGGAAAGCAGAATCCACACGTCGAGCCACATCGTGGCGCGCCGGGATTGAGCAGAAAGCACGTGTATCGTCGTTAAAGCCCACGGTATTGTAAAACCCAGCAGTTTCAGTTGTAATTTCACGATAACGGCGCATGCCGCTTGCACTGTCAAAAAACCACCAGGCCGGACCAAGCTTCAATGCTGGATAAACTCCTGCCAAAGGCGCGAGCTCACGACCATATGTTGTTTCATCTAGTGTAAAGACAATAAGACTGAATGTTGGATCATGTCCCACAACATCCAGTAATGGCCGCAAATCATTAACATAATCAGTTCGACGCGGAATATCGAAGCCCATGTCAGCTCCCAAACGCTTATAAATTTCTAGGGAGTGGTTTCGGAATGAACCCGGGTGGATTTGCATCACCATCCCATCTTCTTGGCTCATCTTTGCCATTTCAGTTAACATTTGTGCCCGAAATAGCTCGGCCTGATTTTGTTCGCGCTTACCCAGCAAGATTTCACCAAACAGTATTTCTGCCTCCTTTGCAGGTAAGTTTGCGGTACGAGCGGTTGGATGCCCATGATCGGTGGCAGTCGCGCCGTGATAGCGAAACACTTGACGCCGAGTGCGATGGGCATCCAAATATCCAAACCATGTCGTCGTGTCGCAATTTGTAATTTCGGCCAGACATTGAAGGTTGGCGAAAAATTGCGGATGGTCTGGGTCAATAATCGCATCAGGCCGATAAGTCGTAATCACACGCCCACCCCAACCAGATTTGGCAATAGAAGCATGGTGCTCCAAGTTATCCAGTGCACTTTCAGTTGTGGCTAATACTTCTATATTAAATCGCTCGAATAGCGCACGCGGATGGAACTCAGGCTGTCTCAGCAACTGGGCTATTTGGTCGTAAATATCATCGGCTGTTTCTTTGGACAAGACCAGGTTAACGTTGAAAACCTCTTGTAGTACTTGGTCTATCCAAAGCCGTGTTGGAGTACCTCGAAAAAGATAGTAATAGGAGGCAAATAGTTTCCAAATCTTTCTAGCATCCCTTTCATAGTTGGCACCAACGATGGGCTTAATCCCCAACTTTTCTGGCGTAATACCATGGGAATTCAACATCCGACATACATAGTGATCCGGTGTGACAAATAACGCTGCTGGGTTTTCAAATGGTTGGTTTGTTGCAAACCATTGTGGATCTGTGTGCCCATGTGGACTCAAAATTGGCAGATCCCGAATACTTGAAAAAATTGCACGAGCCAATCCCAAGCCATTTGGATCTTGCGGAAACAGCCGATCACAGTCAAGTAGAGCCAACTAACTACCCTTTCAGTATGTCTCAACGTAGGCTATTCGTAGCCAGGCAGCTGTCCGGCTAATAATGCGACCTTGTCATTTCTGTCGTTAGACAAGATTTATCGCTGACGAGACTTTATTTTAATAAATTAATATTTTACGACTTTCCCCCAAAGAAATTGTGAAGGTCCGTAACCAATCCTCGCATCTTCCATTTTAAGCAGTCTATCGTGGTCAACCATCATATTTATTCCAGGACCAAACATTTCAATATATTTTGAAAAAACATCTTGATCATCGGCTTCCACCATAAACTGCTCAAGCTTCAATGGGCTAATTAATTTATCGATTACATGCCATCTATAATCTGTCTCATCTATATTTTCTGTAAGACCCTCAGACTCGAGTAAAATCTTCCATGCTCCAGCCTCAACAAATCTTTCGGTTTGCTTTTTAATTCGCTCAACAAAAATTTCTTTCTCAGAAACTTTAGAGTGTGCAAAAGCAACGCCTACTTCATTAATCACCTTTATGCCTTTACGTGTAGCGTTTTCAATTAACCTGCACATGTCATCGTCGTCCAATGAACGCGATATGCTAGAAATTTCAACTATTTCGATACCTAAATTAACAACGTCATCCAAAAGACCATCTACTGCTTCTTTTCCACTCGATAGAGCGACATCCATGATTGGATTACCTAAAGCAATTTTTACGTCAAAATCTTTGCAACTAGCTATAAATCTCAGTAGCGATTTTTTACTCATCATAGCGCCTTGCTTGCCAGAAATTTTAAAAATATCAACGAGATCAGCGTAAGCTTCGAGATAATCATCAACACAGCTACCCACCATTACAGGGGCCCTTACATAATTTATTCCCTTTTCCCGAGGTTTCT
>CALIMD010000043.1 GCA_938028645.1 uncultured Alphaproteobacteria bacterium | reverse complement strand
CCTAAGGTGTCCTTAAACAACATTTCAAAGTCACTAAACTCAAACGCTTGTATTTTCTCCCCATTTATAAGAAAAGAAGGCGTTGTGTTTACATTGTGTTTTTTATTTCCCGTCATGCGAACAGAAATGATGCCATCTAATAACTTTTCGTTACTCATACAGGCTTTCGCATTTTTCTCATTCAGCCCAGCTAATTGACCAATTTTCAGCAAAGATTCTAAAACATTTTCGGAACGTGTCCAGTTACTCTGCTGCTTGAGTAAAACGTCAACCATAGCGCCATAGTATTTTGGTTCAAGGCAACGCGCTAACGCGGCTGCTCTGAGTCCCCATTGGTCTAGAGGGAAATCTCGATATTCCATCTGAACCAAACCTGTATCGATATATTTTTCCTTGATTTTTGGGTACACGTCTGTGTGAAATTTAGCACAGGCAGGGCATGTTAAAGAAAAGTATTCAACTAACTTTACCCTAGCGTCAGGATTTCCCTCAACCCGAGGGGATAGTGCAACACCGATGTCAATATTTACATTTGCTTTATCTGCGAGAGCAACATTAAAGGCCATAAGAACCCAGCCCACAAGTAGCAATAAAAACTTGATCCGCATAATCAACTCCACTCTTCTTCCCAAACAACATAAAACGAGCATTCTGTCCTCGCAATATATTGTCTGTTATATTTAAGAAAGTTGCTCGAAATAAGGCAGGGTAATGATTTTTATTATGAAAATGCCAAAATTATTTACGGCTCAAAATGGCTTGACCCAACGCTTCCAGAGCGTTTTTTAGATCCGTGTTACTATGATTTTTGATTTGATCTGAAACCCACGACTTTTCTGATTCGGTCAAAACCGCAGGTGTGGGCGACTGCTTTACGGTTCGGCTTAGAGAATTTACCTGCCGAATCGCAATTTTATTAATTGCCTTGTAACCAAAAACGACATTTATCCGCTCTAATATAATCAGTTCATTATGCTGAATTTCTAGTGCTCGAGCAGATAACACATCAAGATGCAGTGTTGCATCTAGGGTGCTACCCCTCAAAAAAACAAGACGGTTGGGCACACTCCAGGCAGCGATTTCTTTTCCGACAATACTTGCCCATTTATGTATCAACGCAGATTCCACAAACCCTCGTTTCCTTATAGCTACATCCGTTATTTTTACAACAGACTGCTGTAAGGTCTTTAAACCGGGGCTCCTGACGCTACTACCTTCGGGCTTTTTTTTCCGTTTAACCATAAAATGCTCAGAATGTTATTATTTTTCGTTGTTTTGAAAACATTATTACATACATTAAACAAATTGATTTTTATGAACCTAAATATACACTCTCGTCCGGCGATGAAACCAGAAATATCTGAACAGATTCTATCCGTGCCACATAAACTGCTCAATTGGTATGATCAAAATAAGAGATTAATGCCATGGAGACCAAGAGACGGATCGCGGCCCGACGCCTATAAGGTTTGGCTTAGTGAAATTATGCTTCAGCAGACCCAGGTTGCAACAGCAATTCCCTACTTTGAAAAGTTTTTGAATCGGTGGCCGTCCATATTCAAATTAGCAGAAGCTAATTTAGATGATGTTCTTATTGAATGGGCGGGGCTTGGCTACTATGCTCGAGCTCGTAATCTTCACCGATGCGCCAAAATTATAGTTAATAATTTTAATGGTATATTTCCAAACCAAGAAGAAAAACTCCTCGAACTCCCTGGAGTAGGAACATATACAGCGGCAGCAATCATGGCGATTGCTTTTGATACTAAAGCAACCCCCATGGACGGTAATTTCGAGCGCGTTACAGCTCGTCTAAATGCCATTGAAAAACCTCTTCCCGCCGCAAAACCCCTATTGAAAAAGTATGCAACTATGATCACCCCTGATTACCGGCCTGGGGATTATGCTCAAGCCGTTATGGATCTTGGGGCGACAATATGCACTCCCAAAAAACCACGATGTAATAAGTGCCCCGTGAACGGTTCTTGTTTGAGTTTGGAAAAAGGGAAGACAGAGGTAATCCCAAAGAAAACGCCTAAACGCAAAAAGCCCAGTCGATTTGGAATAGCATTTCTGTGCATAAACACTAATAATGAAATACTATTACAACGCCGCCCAGATAAAGGTCTTTTCGCAGGTATGATGGAGGTGCCCGGTACGCCATGGACAGAAAATCCTCCTAGTCAGGCTCAGATTCAAAACTCAGAACCTTTCAAAACTGATTGGCAGGTTGTTCCTGGTACCATTATTCATGTTTTCACTCATTTTAAACTTGAAATAAAAGTTCTTCGGGTAAATCTAAAATATTGCCCTAAGGCTGATAGTCTTGCTTGGCATCCCGCAGATACATTCCAAAAGGCGGGGCTCCCATCTTTAATGCTAAAGATTATCAGACATGGTCTAAAATAAACCAGTTAAGTTTTGTATACCCTAATCAACTACATTATATTTTTGATAAATACTGTCTATACCAATCAAACTCTACCAGATCTACATATGCATTAATCAATTTTCTGGTGATCGGTCCAGGAACCCCATCTGCACTAGGAAGTCGACCATTGATACTCTGGACAGGGCAAATGCAAAAACTTGTGGACGTAATAAATAATTCGTCTGCGTTATACGCATCGAAAAGGTCTATATCGTCTTCTTCTGTTTCATACCCCAGTTCTCTCGCCAGATTCATCGTGACTTCTCTACTAACACCAGGCAAAACATATTTTTCTTTAGGAGTGATCAGTTTCTGGTTCTTAATAACGAAAATGTTACTTCCTTTACCTTCCGCTAGGTTTCCATTTTTATCTAGCAAGACAGCAAGCGCGTCAGGGTTTTGGGACTGAACTTCCAAATCGCCCATTACAAAGTTCAAATAGTTATGGGTCTTTGCTCGAGGGCTCGCCATCTCAGGAGCAACCCTCCGGACAGAAGGTGTGATTATCTGAATTCCATCACGATAATAATGTGCTCTAGCAGCTAAAGGAAGAGGGGTGCACTCAACTAGAACCGTTGACTCTGGCCAATCAGGCCAGGCTTGGCCATCGTCCCCAGTTAAACCGCGTGTAACTCTTTGGGTAACCCAATAATCATCACCAGATGCTAGCAAAGGCAAATTACGCTCAACCACCTCTTCGGTAATAGTCTCTAATTGTTTAATAGATAAACCAGGATCCAAATCTAAATACTTCAGGGATCTCTCAAACCGTTCCAAGTGCTCTTTAAGTTTAAAAATTTTATGGCCAAATGTTCTCGTAGTGTCAAAAACACCATCTCCATACTTAAAACCCTGATCTTTGATAGGAACAACGGCTTCATTTTCAGGAACATAAGCACCGTTGAGATAAACAACACGTTGATTTATTAAAGACATAGGTATGGATCCAAACTTCGTTTATGGATAGTCTAATCAACTTCAGAAAATCTTCAAAATCATTTCTCTAAGCATCTGTCATCAGATTGGATTTATGTTAAGTTTTAGAACGCAATAGAAATATTAGTGGGATCGCTGCAAATGCGACAATCATCAGAAAAACAAAATCGTTTAAAAATGCCATCATATGCGCTTCAGATAGCACTATACTTTGGATAGTCTGCAGTCCGATCTCGGAACTAATGTTGACAACCCTATCAAGCCCACTCAAATTTATAGCTGCCTTGAATTCAGTAATCTGGGCCCGCATCTCGATATAGTTTGTTTGTGTTGATCTTACCAGTATAGAAACAACAAGAGACGTTCCAATACTAGCTCCAATAGCACGAATTAGAGAAAATAATGCTGCGGCTTCGACCCTAAAAGCCGTTGGCAAGGTGGAAAAGGTGACTGTTGTCAAAGCCACCCACATCATTCCCATACCAAAGCCATTTATAATAGTAATCCATATTACCTCTTCCATTCCAACGTCAACATTCCAACCTGTCATCCACAGGTTACTCACACCAACACATAATAACCCAAAAAGAATTAGAAATTTTCCAGATATTAAGCTCAACAAAAATCCCGAACATAACATGGCACCCATTGTCCCAAGTCCTCGGGAAGAAATCACCCAGCCTGCCGAAAGTACAGGGTATCCTTGCACATTCTGAAGAAATAGCGGCAGGATAAATAACGAAGCAAAAACAGCTATGCCAAAAGTAAATATCAATGTTAATCCAATGACATAGTTTCTATCAGAGAAGATCTTAAGGCTAATATATGGCGTTTTTGTTGTAACAGAATGCATTATGAATATATAAAATGCCAAACCCGATAACATCGCGTTAAACAGTATTTCGGAGGATTCAAACCATCCCAAACGCTCTCCTCGATCAAGTACAAGCTGGAGACAAACTACTGCAACTATGAGAGAAACGACACCTAACCAGTCTGTTCTTTGATGCATTGAACGGGCAGAGGGCAACGTCACTAAGATAGAAAAAAAAGCCACCAGCCCAAATGGTATATTCATATAGAATACATATCGCCAATCATAAAATTCTGTTAGAATCGCTCCTACTGTTGGACCTGCGACTGGCCCTAGTATCATTCCCATAGACCAAATACTCATAGCAAATCCATGCTTTTCTTTAGGATAAGTATCAAGCATGATGGCCTGAGAAATAGGTAATAGCGGAGCCGATACAAAACCTTGCAACATCCGATGAAAAACCAGCTCGTTTAAACTACCCGAAGTCGCCGCAAAAAGCGAAGTAATGGTGAAACCCGCTATGGAAGCCAGGAAAATTTGCCGCCGTCCAAACTTTTGACTAAATAGATTTGTTAAGATAGTCCCTATTGCAGTCGCCACAACAAAGGCTGTTATTACCCAACCGACCTGATCTGGGGCAGCAGACAAATTCCCTTGTATATTTGGAAGTGCTACATAGGCTGTGCTCATGTTCAGAGAATGTAATAGAGAGGCGGCCAATACAGGGATAGTGATTACAATACGTTCTATTTTTGTAAATGGCCCATGGGCCGGCTTATTGAGTGTAAACAATGTTTAGCCTCAAAAACCTAAAACGTAAGTAGATCTAAACATAGCTTAATCTCCTAATTGAAAAGTGATAA
This sequence comes from uncultured Alphaproteobacteria bacterium, assembly GCA_938028645.1. Lineage (GTDB taxonomy): Bacteria > Pseudomonadota > Alphaproteobacteria > Thalassobaculales > Thalassobaculaceae > UBA7326. The sequence continues at coordinate 3,454 of CALIMD010000043.1, read as the reverse complement.
ACCCTACCATGAAATGCAAGTCGGAAGTGGTTTCATTCCCTTTGCAGGCCACCTTATATAACTTTCCTCGACTTTAAAAAAGCGACGACATTACCTTATAAACTATAAACCTTAGCTGCCGTATCATGAAACAACGCAGATTTTTCGGTCGCCGTCGCTCCAGACGCTATGCGCTTGAATGTGTTCCATATCACTTGATAGCTGCAGCTTATTTTATCGACAGGAAAATTTGACTCGAACATACAACGATTAGTTCCAAAAACTTCAATGGCGTAATCGTAATATCGTCGTGTAGCATCAGCCAACTCTGCACTTGATGGTGGGTTTGAGTTTTCATGCCAACCAAAGCCATTAACATCCATATTTATGCCGCCAAGTTTAGCGAATACGTTTTCACAAGTAGCTAGCTCACGTACTGACGTTTTCCATATTTCAAAAACATCATCTGCTTTTTGCTGATATGGTCCTGTTCCAAGCGGGCCGCCGAAATGATCTAAAATTATTGTTGTATCAGGAAATGCTCTTGCTAGATCTGTAACCTCTGGAATTTGCGTGTGATAGCACCATGCCTCAAACGTCATGCCTCGTGGACTCAATTCAGCAAACCCCCGGCGAAAATCATCTTGGAGCAGCAGTCCTGCCGGAGGGTCTGTTCTATGGTTTCTTATTACATCCGCTGCATCCCATGCTACCGCTCTTCTTATTCCACGAAACCTTCCACCCCCCGCGACAATATGAGCATCTAGGACTTCTCCAGCTAATGCACCTATTGTGAGATCGACGGTGCCAACGATCCCTGCTGCTATTTTGGGGCTACCGTAGGCTCCACTTGCACTCATGGCAGCAATGCCATTCACGAACTCCGTTTCACCAATCGGCCTCATATGCTCAGGGCCATCTGTTTTAAACATTGCTCCGCATTCTATAAAAACTGTAGAGACAATATTATGTCCGCTGTTAATATCTTCTAAGATTTCGTCTAACAGATATCCAGGCTGAATAGGCTGATGTGAATTTCTATCCCAAAGATGATGATGGGGATCACAGATTGGCAAATCTGGCTCTATTATTTCTTCCTTTACTAAATCAAGCCATTCTTGGTTACTCGATAGTTTAACCATTATTTAGTCTCCAACCTGTTCATTAAAAAAATAATACGATTACCGCGGCGCTATCTTCAATGTTTGATGAACAACTCAACAATTTGATACAACGAATATCACATTATTAGAAACTTATCAGACCAGCGTTAACTTTCTTGGGCAAGATGACTTCGAGTAGCAATAATATGATCCATCCTTTCACACGCTTGAATTGGAGTTCAAATACAGACTACGATGTTGAAACAGGATTAACATAAGGGGTACGGACAATGAATACACATTACAACCGAGTTGAACAATCTCTGGGAAATATTGTCCATATGGAACATGTAAATCTTATGATCCCCGAGCAACCATCTGCGCTATTGTTCTATGTTACCGGTCTGCGTCTAACCAGGGACCCATACTTAATGACGGGATTGGATAACATGTGGATAAATATGGGTCGAAGTCAAATTCATCTTCCCCGCCGAGATCCTTCGCCTCAGGTTTTACGTGGGACAATTGGGATCGTGGTTCCTAATCTCAAGGAAATAGAAGAATCTCTGGATACAATAGCAGAACAGTTGATGGGATCTGCATTCTCTTTTAAAAGAAAACGTGACAGTATTGAAGTACTGTGTCCCTGGGGAAACAAATTTAAACTACATGAACCATCAGCCGAATACGGTAGTATAGAATTGGGACTACCTTATGTCGAGTTATCCGCACCACAGGGAAGTTCGCAAAAAATTGCTCGATTTTATGATGAAGTAATGGGAGCGACAGTTGTAACAAGCCAGCGAAATGGCGCACCTTGTGCGTCGATTACAACAGGTTCAGCACAGTTCATTCATTTTATTGAGACAGACAACCCTCAACCAGATTACGACGGACATCATGTTGCAATCTATATTGCTGATTTTGCAGGCCCCTACGACAAATTACGTGAGAGAAACTTAATATCCAGGGAGTCTGATGAGCATGAATGGCGGTTCATCGATATCATAGATTTAGATACTAGTGAGGTACTGTTTCAAATAGAACACGAAGTTCGAAGCGTCACGCACCCACTATATGCAAGACCATTAGTTAATCGTAATCCCGCCCAAAGCAACAGAGGTTACCGACGCGGACAAGATACTTTTTTGGGAGAAATATGAGAAAGTAAAATAGCCTATACCCTATGAAAAATTAGCTTCTCGTCCTCTTATCAAACTAGATACTAACGCGTTAATAGGTGCGGTCATTCCTATTTTTGCTGCTTCCACAGGAACGGCGCCATTGATGCCATCAATCTCGGAAGGTCTTTGCGCCATATGGTCTAGCAGCATAGATGGCCTCGCATCAGGCATATTAGCACCAAAATCTCGAACGTAGGTTTCAACATCGTTAAATCCAAGGTTAATCTTTTTTGCTCTTGCGACTGCGTCCGCTTCTCTTGCACAAGAAAGTGCAACAGACCAAGATTCAGAATTTGCTTGAACCTGCCCAATCGTTGCATTCATCAACGCGCACGGGCCACTGTACGTAACGTTACAGATAAATTTTTCCCATATCATTTGATGAATATCAGGATACCCTTTTGCTGTAAAACCCGCATTGTCCCATGCGCTCACAACTTTTTCCAAACGGTCGCTAACACCGCCATTCATTTCGCCAATTCTTACTAATTGCATTCCATTATGATGCGCATGTCCAGGAGCTTTCATAGAAGCGCCAAATCCACCAACTACCCCTATCATCACCTGATTAGTATCAATTGATTCGGCTATACGCTCTGCAGCTCCTAACCCATTTTGTATTGTTAGAATAATACTATTAGGCCCGGCAATGCTCTTTGCAGCAACCGCTGCTGCAGGGACCCCACTCGCTTTTGTGGCAACGATTATGAGTTCACACTCGCCTGCCTCACTCGCATTAGTGGTCGCGTTCATTGAAACCGTTCGATCACCACTCGCACCCTCAACCCTTAAGCCATTACTTCTTATGGCCGAGATATGCTCCTCCCATGTATCAATTGCCCAAACATCATTCCCAGAATCAGCCAACAACGCAGCATAAACTGAACCCATAGCCCCACAGCCAATAATAGCGATCTTCATTTTTCATAAAACTCCTAAATAAACACAGCTTAATTCATATAACAAAATTGAGCTGTTCACAAAGTTCCCCGACCAGATCTCTTTAACCGATCAATAATATCACATTAGAGCAATTAAAAGATTTTTGAATGGCTGTTTGTTGTTCCTTATTGATATTTTTACTACTACATGACCATCATTCTCGGAATTGTTGGGCTAAGTTTTTCAGTAACGGAGTAACAATGAAAAAAGATACAACTATCGCCGATTTAATTGAAAATCGATACG
>CALIMD010000042.1 GCA_938028645.1 uncultured Alphaproteobacteria bacterium | reverse complement strand
TCAAGCTCCAGAAACGTGTGCTGCCTTACAATTTCGTCAATTGTAGTGTTTGTGGTCTTGGAGACTTCATCGATATCAGGAGCAAACTCTCCTTCATAACAGACGGGTATAAGCCATTTTCTATTATTTTCCTCTAGTTCTTCTAGATTATATAAAAGTGGTTGCACCGCATCTATGAGTGCCTGCTTAGTTAGCGATAGCGGATCATAATGGATCATCAAGGATCTCATTGTAGGAACGATATCAACAATTCCTGGTGTATCTAGTTGCCGGACTGCATGTGCTAATTGCCTGACCATTCTATTTATAGATACATCAACAACTTCGCCATACTGAATAACAAGGGCTGTATCCCCAGCACTTAAAAATACAGGGTTTGATGGAGAATCTTCTGGAGACATAAACCTATTTCACTCCAATTTTCTGGGGATAGATTATACAATTAAAGAATATTTAGTTATTATATTTTTACAACTCATCAGTCAAAGAACAAGATTATGAAAATTATAAATTTAAACTCTGACATCGGCGAAGGATTTGGTGTCTATGATATTGGTAATGACGAAGAGATGCTTGCAAGTGTTTCGTCTGCAAATATAGCATGCGGATTTCATGCTGGTGACCCAAATGTAATGAGTAGGGTTATTAAAACGGCCAAAAAACGCAATGTAAGCATCGGTGCTCATCCAGGGTTTAATGATATCTGGGGTTTTGGTAGACGAAAAATATATATGCCCATGAACGAGATTGAGACCAGTGTCGCGTATCAAATTGGCGCACTACAGGCTATGGCGGTTATTGAAAATACAAAAGTCACGCACGTAAAACCACATGGGGCTCTTAATAATATGTCGAGTGAGTCTAAAGATATTGCTGAAGCCATAACGCGAGGCATTTCCGGTGTGGATAAAAATTTGATTTTAGTTGCAGTTGCAGGCTCTTACTTATTCAATTCCGGTATTGAATCAGGGCTCAAGGTAGCTTCAGAAGCTTACGCAGATAGAAGCTATGAGGATGACGGCAATATGACAAGCCGACAATTTGAGCACGCTATGATCCGCAACGAACAACAAGCTGTCAAACAGGTTCGAAGTATTGTTTTAGATGGAATCATAATCGCTAATAGTGGAAAAAAAATTCCGGTTTCTGTAGACACAATATGTATACATGGAGATGAACCAACTGGACCGGCCATAGCTTCAGCAGTAAAAGAGATGCTCGAAAAAGAAGGTGTAATATTAAAACCCCTACCCGAAATGCAACTTCGACAGCAAAAATAGTCTGTTTAATAACACTAGACTATTGGAGCTAAAGGATAATGGTTATGAGTAGACAGGATGCAATAAACTGCGCAGCAACATATTTTGATAGTGGTGATTTTTTAAAGGATCTAGAACGCCGGATAGCCATCAAGACCGAAAGTCAGATATTTGAAGAACGAAAAGATGAAATGTCTGAATATATGGAAGAAATGCGGCTAACACTATCGCCTCTTGGTTTCGACACCAAAGTTTTTGAGAATCCTAATCCAAAGGCAGGCCCTATTTTTTTTGCTGAACGAATAGAAGACGAAAAACTCAAAACAGTTTTAACATATGGTCATGGCGACGTCGTCAGAGGTCAGGAAGAAAAATGGCTAAAAAACTTAACACCATGGTCCCTATTTATCGATGGGGATAAAATATATGGTCGTGGCACAGCTGATAATAAAGGACAACACAGCATCAATATTGGCGCTTTATCCGCCATCTTAAAGACGCGAGGAAATTTAGGTTTTAATTCAAAAATCATAATTGAAACTGGGGAAGAGTCCGGTTCTCCTGGATTATCGGAATTCGCTCAAAAAAATAAAGAAATATTAAAAGCAGATGTACTAATTTCATCAGATGGTCCTCGATTACAGCCAGAACGACCAACACTTTTTATGGGATCCCGAGGAAGTTTCGTTTTTGATATTGAAGTAAATTTGCGAGAAGGCGCACATCACTCGGGAAACTGGGGTGGTTTAATCGGTAATCCCGCTTTGATTTTGTCCAATGCGCTAGCATGTATCTCAGATAAAAGAGGACAAATCCAGGTTCCGGAATGGAGACCCAACACACTTACTAACTCTATTAGAATGGCTTTAGCTGATTGTGAAGTAGATGGTGGCGAGGATGGACCAAGGGTTGACCCAGATTGGGGTGAGAAGTCTCTGACACCTGCCGAACGTGTTTTCGCCTGGAATAGTTTTGAAATCCTTGCCTTTACAGCAGGTGTTCCTGACAAACCGGTAAATGCAATTCCCGGGAATGCAAAAGCAAGATGCCAATTACGCTTTGTTGTTGGAACAAATGTTGATGATGTCATACCCGCATTAGAGCGTCATCTCAAAAAAAATGGTTTCACCCAAGTGTCTGTTAAAGCTGCAGACAGGGGTATATTGCACGCCACTCGATTAGACCCGGACAACCCATGGGTCCGTTGGGCTGTATCATCTATTCAGAAAACTACAGACAAAAAACCTGCAATACTTCCAAATTTAGGAGGTGGACTACCAAATGATGTGTTCAGCGAAATCTTAGGCCTCCCAACACTTTGGGTGCCTCACAGCTACGCTTCCTGCTCACAACACGCTCCCAACGAACATATATTAGCGCCCATAATTCGAGAGGGCCTTGAAATGATGGCTGGTTTGTTTTGGGATATCGGAGAGCCCAATTTCAACGTAACATGATAACGGCCAGAACTCCACAAAGTTTGGGGGTCAACGAAGCTCATATCATTCCTAAAAAAGGAGGAATTGATGCCAGATCAAAGGGGGTGGAAACTGAAAGTTGGGGCGGTTATCCCCTCTACCAATACGATTGTACAACCAGATTTTGACGATTTACGAAGCCCAGGTATAACAAACCATATAGGCAGAATAACTCTACCAAATATGCCTATTAAAACCGACAAGGATTTTGATACAATGGTTCGGTTGAGCGAAACCGATATGGTTGCTGCCGTCGACAGAGTTAAAACAATGAACCCCGATATTTTGATAGTTGGAATGTCCTCTCTAATCGTCTGGGATGGTCTTGATGCCGCTTTATCGCGCAAGGAAATGTTGGAAAACAGAACTGGTGTACCAGTAACAGGAGGCTCGTTTGCGGTTGCTGAAGCGTTGAAAAAACTCGAAGTAAAAAACATCGGTATTCTCTCTCCTTATATGCCAATAGCCGATGAACATATAACCAAGTTTTTTGATGACTTAGGCTATAATGTAGTCCGTTTCATAGGACTTAGATGTCCAAGCCCCGTTGCAATCGCAGATATCACACACCAGACTCTATCGGATGCTTTAAACGAAATTGATGGAAGAGACATAGAGGCTTTGATTCAGTTTGGGACGAACCTTCATTTTATGGAGCAAGCTGCAACTGAGGAAAAAAAGCGCAAAAAACCCGTCATCTCCATTAATTCCGCAAGCTATTGGCATGCGTTACGGTTGTCAAAAATTAACGACCAATACGAAGGCTATGGAAAACTTCTTAGTGAATTCTAGTTTTTACTAATTTAGATAAAGGGCTATGGAGTCTGCAATACACGCGGGCTTTTCTTCTCCCTCTATTTCTATGATAGTGCTAAACATAACTTTAACAGTTTTTTCATTTGTCCGTTCTGCACTTCGCAGGCTAACGCGGCCTCGCACTCTTTTTCCTGCTTTGACTGGTGCCATAAATCTTACTTTGTCTAAACCGTAATTAATCCCCGTGGTTTTAGGCATATACTCAATTGTTGATGACAATAACATTGGAACCAACGATAAAGTTAGATGTCCGTGTGCTATGGGAGCTCCATACGGAGATTCTTTTATAGAACGCTCGACATCAACATGAATCCATTGATGGTCCCCAGTCGCCTCTGCAAAGGTATTAATTTGCTCCTGATCAACTTTATGCCAATCGCTTACTCCTAGCTCTTTGCCTGTTTCAGCCACTAACGATTCGAAACTTTCAAATCGCCGTTTCTCATTCTGTGTATTCATAACGTTGGGTCCTCCGAAGTACGAACAATTAGTTTACCAAAGTTTTTACCTTTTAAAAGTCCCATAAATGCTTCTGGGGCTTGCTCGATTCCATCCACAAAGTCTTCTTTATATTTAAGCTTTCCACTATCGATCCAAGCACTAACGTCTTTTTCAAACTCGGGAAACCTGTTCCAGCGTTCGGTAATTATATAACCTTGGATCTTGAGTCTATTCGTCAATATAGATCGTGTTAGTGTAGGCAAAAGATTAGGCCCTGGAAACTCTCCAACATGACTATATCGCGATATAAGTCCACATAACGGGATCCTCGCAAACGCATTTAATAAAGGAAGGACCGCCTCAAAAACTTTTCCTCCAACATTTTCAAAATATACATCGATTCCATTTGGGCAAACGTTACTCAACTGCATCGCAAGGTCTTCATTATAATGGCTAATGCACTCATCAAAACCTAACTCATCTCTTACATATTCACACTTCTCTGTAGAGCCAGCCACACCGATTACCTTGCAACCTTTTATTTTTGCTATCTGGCCCACAACAGCTCCTACAGCCCCAGAAGCAGCTGATACCACAACCGTTTCGCCCTCTTTGGGTTCCCCAATATCTAAAAGGCCTACATAAGCTGTCATCCCAGGCATACCCAATATACCGATGGATGTTGATATGGGGGCGATATCTTTATTGACTTTTCTAACCCCCGCGCCGTCAGAAATAATATGCGTCCGCCAACCAAATCGTCCATTAACAATATCACCTGTTTGGAAGCGGGCATTTTTACTTTCCATTACTTCTGCAACACAGCCCGCCTCCATTACAGAACCTATAGCAACCGGTACCGCATAAGACTTTGCATCATCCATCCTCCCTCGCATATATGGATCAAGCGATTGATAAATGATACGACACAGCATCTCCCCTTCTTTAATTTCAGGTAACTCCACCTTTACAATTTTGAAATCACTATGCTTGGGATCCCCAACTGGGCGCGCTGCAAGCTCAATTTGAGTACTGGTTACGGACATAAACTACTCCAAATTTTTTATTAAAGTAAACTAGTAAGGACCTTTTCCTGAAAGGTGATCAGTGTAATTATCTACTACCTTGCAAGGGTACGATAGCATCTGGCACTATTAAACTTATAGCTGATAACTTAATTTAAAATTCAAAAATTAATGATTATAAATAGGGTTATAACAAATTATTGGGGAGATTTCTTATGCAATTAATAGATTTAAGTCGCACAATAGAGCATCGCACACCAGCACACCCCTCCCATCCCCCAGTTATTATGACTGTTTGGAATGACCATACAGAAGTAAAAAAAGCAGGAAAAACAGAATTCACCTCTAAATCATTGACTTTATCGATAAGTGATCATTCGGCGACTCATGTGGATGCTCCCTGTCATTTTAATCCATCCCCTGAAGCGGCTTCAATTGATGAAGTACCGTTAGAAAATTTCTATACTGAAGCTGTGTGTCTTGATCTCTCGGATGTCCCCTTAAAGCACGAAATAACCATAGATGAAATGGAGGCAGCCCTTGGGAATACAGGTGAAGAGATTCGTAAAGGCGATACTGTGCTAATTCATATGGGTGTAAATGAAAGGCTTTTTGGAAAAGCCGAGTACCTCCATGACTTCCCCGGCCTGCATGTTGATACGGTTCATTGGCTGGCAGACAAAGAGATTATTATGTTTGGGGTCGAAGCAATCAGTCCCGCACCAGAAGGAGAAGCTAACTTCAAAGCACATATAGCTTGTGCAAAACGCGGAATTACACATATGGAAGGCCTAATGAACCTAGATAAACTAATTGGAAAAGGAAGATTTAGATTTATTGGATTTCCACTCAAAATAAAAGGTGGAACAGGTAGTCCAATACGAGCGGTGGCTGTTATAGACTAACCCCATAAGTATCTGTTATTCATTATTATTTTTTGTCTGGCTGTGAGTCATAAAAGCAACTAAGGGAACAGCTGCTAACGCTGCGAATGCCATAAGGTGAAAAGAATTAATATACCCAATCATAGAGGCCTGACGATGTACCTCATTAGATAGTTGAGATAATCCAGAAAGATTATCCAAGCTCCAAAACGAAGGTAGCGGTAAAAGCTCTCGCCCACCAGAGAACACAGAAATCTTTTCAGAAATATTTGAATAATTCTGACTAGTCGTCCTCAA
>CALIMD010000041.1 GCA_938028645.1 uncultured Alphaproteobacteria bacterium | reverse complement strand
AGGACAGTCCCCGGCATGGAACGTTATAATTATTTAGAGACCGAGCAAAAGTGGCAGTCTTTGTGGAAGGAGCAGGCGAAGTTTTCTGCCGCCTTCGACCCGAAACGCCCAAAATATTATGTCCTAGAAATGTTTCCCTATCCCTCGGGAAGAATCCATATGGGCCATGTTCGCAACTATACTCTAGGCGACCTTGTTGCCAGGTATAAGAAAGCCCAAGGGTTTAATGTTTTACATCCAATGGGGTGGGACGCATTCGGATTACCCGCCGAAAATGCAGCATTAGAAAAAAATATCCACCCAGCAAACTGGACTTATGAAAACATCGAAACCATGAGAGAGCAACTGCAAAGTATGGGTCTCTCATATGATTGGGATCGTGAAATAGCAACTTGCGCTCCCGAATACTACCAACATGAACAAAAAATGTTTCTGGATTTTGTTAAAAATGGTTTGGCATATCGGAAAGAAAGTTGGGTTAATTGGGACCCCATTGAAAATACTGTGCTTGCAAACGAACAGGTAATAGACGGCAAAGGCTGGAGGTCTGGCGCGACTGTCGAGAAAAAACTTTTATCGCAATGGTTTCTGAAAATAACCGAATACGGCGATGATCTTTTGAATGCTATCGAAAAGTTAGACCGCTGGCCCGATCGGGTGCGTCTAATGCAGCATAATTGGATAGGCCGGTCCGAAGGCGCCCAAATCTTTTTTGATATTCCCGGGCAAAAAGAAAAGCTGGAAGTCTTTACCACAAGACCAGACACTCTTTTTGGCGCTTCGTTTTGCGCTGTGGCGGCAAACCACCCACTGGCGTTAAAGGCCGCCGAAACAAATGGTGACCTTAAAGCCTTCATTCATGATTGCAATAAGCTAAGCACCAGTGAAGCGGCCATAGAGACTGCAGAAAAAAAAGGCTTTGATACAGGTCTAACAGCAAGGCATCCATTCATTAAAAATACTGAACTACCGATCTTTGTGGCAAACTTCGTTCTAATGGACTATGGAACGGGCGCCATTTTTGGATGCCCTGCACATGATCAAAGAGACTTAGATTTTGCAAGATCATATGATTTACCGGTAAAGCCTGTCGTACTCCCCAAAAATACTTCCGCTAATGATTTTACCATCGGAAAAGATGCTTTTGTTGGCGACGGCACAATAATTAATTCAGAGTTTTTGAATGGGCTAACAGTAGAGGTCGCCAAGACACTAGCGATAAAAAAATTGGGAGAACAAAATCAAGGAACAGGGACGACAACATATCGATTACGAGACTGGGGCGTCTCGCGACAACGTTATTGGGGGTGCCCAATCCCCATGATACATTGTACTGATTGTGGCATTGTTCCAGTACCAGAGCAGGATCTCCCAGTAAACCTCCCCAAAGATGTAAGCTTCGAAGATCGAGGGAATCCTCTTGATAATCACCCGACGTGGAAATACACAAGTTGTCCAAAATGCAGGAAGCCGGCCGAGAGAGAAACCGACACTTTTGATACATTCTTTGAATCCTCTTGGTATTTTGCGCGGTTTAGCGATCCCAAAAGCGATCAAGCCTTTAGTCAAGATGCAGCGAATTATTGGCTACCTGTAGACCAATATATCGGTGGAGTTGAGCACGCCGTGCTTCATTTGCTCTATTCTCGGTTTTTCACTCGAGCCCTAAAAAAATGTGGTTATCTCAACATAGAGGAACCCTTTGCGGGTTTAATGACGCAAGGTATGGTATGTCATGAAACATATCGGGACTCATCGGGTTGGCTTTTACCCGAACAAGTTTCGAAGACTGAGGATGGCCATTTCTTAAATATTGACACAAACGAGACCGTAACCGCTGGACGCATCGAAAAGATGAGCAAGTCCAGGAAAAATGTAGTTGACCCAGAAACGATTATAAAAACTTATGGAGCTGATACCGCACGAATTTTTATGCTATCTGACTCTCCTCCAGATAGAGACCTTGAGTGGACTGAATCAGGTGTCGAAGGCGCATGGCGATATCTCAATAAGCTTTGGAGAATGGGCCTTGATATCAAAAACTCTATTGCTAATGACGCTTCCACTGATCAACAATTAGAACAACGTTCCGAGGCGGCCACTGAGCTCGAAAAGTTAACCCACCGAACCATTAAAGCGGTTACAAGCAGCATAGAAAAATGGAGATTTAATAGCGCCGTTGCGCAAATTCGAGAGCTCAGCAATGCGATTTCTGATTTCAGAAACGCCACATCAGAAAAGACATCGATTACATTAAATAGCTATAAAGTGCTTTTGCGCCTTCTTGAGCCAATGACACCACATATAGCAGAAGAATTGTGGGCGCAGCTCGGAAACGAGGGTTTTCTTTGTGATCAGCCTTGGCCGACATATGACCAAGCGCTAGTTTTAGACGACGAGATTAAAATTGCCGTTCAAGTAAATGGGAAATTGCGAGGGGAAATAAAAGTTCCCCGGGAAAGCTCGGAAGAAGCAATGAAAACACTTGCCCTAGACCTTGATAATGTAAAAAAGCAAATAGGCGAAAATGAAATTCGTCGTATTATAGTAGTGCCGAAGCGGATTGTTAATGTGGTTATCTAAAACTATAGCGATAAGCTTTATATCGTTGAATTTATTTATTGCAGGCTGTGGTTTTCAACCCCTTTATAACCATGACGCCACTTCACACAACATATTGAAAGAATTATCTCTCATACGGATTGCTCCGATTGAAGACAGGATTGGACAACGACTTCGCAACTTTTTGCAAGATGATATAACGCCACGAGGCAAGCCTACTAATCCATCCTATGAACTCATTGTAAAAATGAACAAAACTCGTCGTGATCTAGTTCTATTGCAGGACGCAACGTCAACATTTGCCAAAATAGGCTTGCATGTCTCGTATAAATTGACAAATTTTGAAACTGGGGCGACGCTCACGTCAGGAAATGTAACAGCAAAAACAGGGTTTACTATAACCCAATCTGAATATGCAAATATCCGTGCCGAGGCAGAAGCCGCATCTCGCGCATCGAGGGAAATTAGCTACGATATAACGCGGCGATTGGCCCTATTTCTGAAAAAAACAACATCTAACAACTAGACAAACATGAAATATCAACATCGAGCACTACCAACTCTAGAAAAAAAATTTCCTGAAGATATTTTTGCTATTTTAGTATACGGACCGGACGCCGGTCACGTAAGCGAAACCATAAAAAGACTTGTTGGTGGCGCTGTAACAGACCCCAAAGATCCCTTTTCTGTAATCGAGGTAGATGCCCAAATTATTAAACAGGACCCTACTTTTGTGACTGATTCTGCTCTAGCTTTTTCAATGAGCGGCGAACGGAAATTGATCCGCATACGAAACGCCACTGACATTATGGTGCCAATAATCGAAACGATTCTCCAATTTGAAACGATAGAAGCCAACATCATATTAGACGCCGGAAATCTTGATACTCGATCAAAATTGAGAGCCTTATTTGAGAAAAACAACAGGTTAGGCTCCTTGGCATGCTATGGAGATCAAGGGTCTTCTTTAAAGAATCTTATAAATGGAATATTTAAAGAAAATGACATATATGCAGGAGAAGGCGTGCTTGATTATCTTCTGGCCCGCTTAGGTAACGATCGCCAACACACTGTTAACGAACTAAATAAATTAGCTTTAATGGTGGGCCCTGGAGGCCGGCTTTCACTTGAAGAGACGATTGATTCTATTGGTGATGCGGGACTGCTAGCCTTAGAGGACATAGCATATTTTACCGGTTCTGGGAACGTTGAGACACTTTGTTTGTCTCTTCAACGGGCCGAAGACAGCAGCCAAAGCCCTATTACTATTTTAAGAACAGTAATTAATCATTTCCAAAGACTACACAGTATAGCGACAAAAACGGAAAACGGGGCCCCACTGGAAGCCACTATTAAAAATCTCCGTCCACCCGTATTTTGGAGCCGAAAACAGGAATTTGAAAGACAGGCGCGAGCATGGACAACAAGTAAACTGGAGTTAGCTTTAGATCGATTTTTCATAGGCGAACATCAATGCAAAACAACCGGCATTCC
>CALIMD010000040.1 GCA_938028645.1 uncultured Alphaproteobacteria bacterium | reverse complement strand
CGATGAAAATTATAGTCCCTGGGGAAATCATTGCGGTTTTGTAAGGTCCGATGAAACTTTCCATGAATTATCATTAAAACCCGACTTTAAACCTGATCCAACTGGCTCCCTAATGGGTGGGTTGTCTGTAGAGAAGGTTTTTAATGCTGCAATAAAGTTATTGGAAACCAGAAACAGTTGATATCGTTTCCATAATCATTTTATTGGTAAGCTTCTCAATGTTTTGGGTTGAAAGAGTAGTTGTCTTCGGAGGGATTATCGGTTTTATTAGCGGGTCATCATTTTGAGGGGCGGACGCAATATACAATCCGATTGAAAAGGTGCCAGTAGCAGCGGCTATATTTAAAATTCCTGTATCGTTCCCAATACAGATATTACATAGGGATGATACGGCTGATGCTTCCAAAATAGGTAACCCGATAGCTTGTGTTATCCAGTCGGGGGACTCAAAATTTTCGTTAATTGATCGAGCTATTGTTGAGTCATTAGGGCCTCCGATGAGGACTACCTGTGACTGATGTTTTGCGCGAATAGAATCAATCAAATGAATAAAGTTTTCAGCCCCCCATTGTTTAGAGGGTTCGCTAGACCCGATAGCAAGGCCAACAGTATTATTGTAATTGTTTTTCAGAAGAGTTTTAGCAGCGTTTAAGGCGTCGGTTGTAAGCGTCAGCTGCGGTTTCTTTTCGTTGATTTCAACCCCGTTAAGTTCAAGGCAACGACTTGCTTTCTTTATCGCGCCAAGTCCCATGTCTTCTCTGGTCATTGTGTATGGGGAAGTTAAAAATGCGTCTTGCCATCCTATTCCATAACCAATTCTATCCTTTATCCCGGCTCGAAGAGCAGCGATGCCATATCGAGGAGAGCCGTGAAGTATCCAAACTTGATCAAATTTATAGGGTTTTAAAAAATTACCCAACCGAAAGCCACCCAAAATACCCTGACCATCTTTTTTAACTTTGGATAGATAAAGTACTTCTTTGATATACTGTGTTCCTAACAAAAGTTCATGTGCTAGTGAACGGCCTTTAGTCAACAGAGTAATTTGATTGGATGCTGTATTTGCTGCGATTGCCTTAAGATGGGGAAGATGCCAGATGATATCTCCCATTCCAGGAAGTGGTTGCACTACAAGGACCTTAGATTTCTTTACTATTTGGCTTGTCAAACAGTTGGCTCCTAAAAAATCTTCGATTTAGTTGATTTTAGTGCAGTAACCTAGGATAAATTTATATGTTTCTCATGATCTAGAATCAACCCGACTGAATACGAGAATAAATGGTGAAATTATTACAGGCAATAGCTGGGGCCCCACATGGGGGAGCGGAACTTTTCTTCACGCGACTAGCTATTGGTCTAGAAGAAGCTGGGCAACAGCAAATCATCCTTATGCGGAAGGACAAAGAACGGGCCCAGTTATTGAGGGATGCTAGTATCTGTCCTGTAGAACTTAGGTTTGGTGCCCGCTTTGACTTTTTAACACAATGGAAAATGAAACGGGTGATAGATTCTTATAAACCGGATATCGTGCTATCTTGGATGAACAGGGCAACAAGCAAAATTTATAAGGGGCCGTTTGTTCATGCTGCCCGACTTGGGGGTTACTATAACTTGAAGTATTATAAAAATTGCGATCATCTTATTGGTAATACTCCCCAAATAGTTGAGTATTTAAAGCGAAGTAACTGGCCTGTTGGTAAGTGCCACTATATTCCAAATTTCGTTGATCAGGAGAAGGGTACACCGATTGATAGGGCTAATTTCAATACTCCTAATGAAGTCCCTTTAATCATTTCATTGGGGCGTTTACACAAGAATAAAGCATTTGATGTGCTGATAAAAGCGATGGTAGAACTCAAAGATACTTTTTTATGGTTAGCTGGTGATGGAGAAGAATTGTCGACTCTTACATCGTTGGCGGAGGAAATAGGCGTCAGTGAGCGAGTGAAATTCCTTGGGTGGCAACGCGATACAAAAAATTTGATCGCCACCTGTGATGCGTTGATATGCCCTTCCCGGCACGAGCCTCTCGGAAACGTCGTGCTCGAAGGATGGGCGCAGAGTAAGCCGGTAATTGCTGCGGCTAGTGATGGGCCTCGTTATCTTATTGAACACGGTAAAAATGGTTTACTTTCTCCTGTCGATGATCCGATCTCGTTAGCATCCGCGATTAAGGATGTTCTTAATGACTCCAAGAGTTCGAAGGCCTTGGCCAAAGCAGGAAAATCGATCTTCATGTCTAATTTTACAAAAAGTATTGTCGTTTCGAAATATCAGGATCTGTTTGATAAGATTTCTAGTTAAAGAGTCGCAATCTATTTATTGCTGTTCTATAGTTTGATTTTAGGTAAGTCCTAGTTTTATTTAGAGACGGATGATAACCTTTTGGGAGCTACAAATGTCGATTTCAGATGTTACGATACCAAATGATTTAGATTCTCTTTGGATGCCATTTACTGATAATCGGAGTTTTAAGAAGCAGCCAAGACTTTTTAGCGAAGCCGAGGGTATGCATTACATTACGCCGGATGGGCGACGTGTTTTAGATGGCACCTCTGGGTTATGGTGTGTCAACGCGGGCCATCGAAGACAACCAATTATAGATGCTGTTCGCAAACAAGTAGAGAAGCTTGATTACGCCCCAGGGTTTCAAATTGGACATCCACTATCCTTCGAGTTTGCATCTAAACTCACTGGAATGGTTAAAGAATATAGCCACGTTATGTTTACTAATTCTGGGTCGGAATCTGTGGATACAGCGTTAAAAATGGCATTGGCCTATCAACGGACCATCGGGGAAGCATCTCGTACTCGCTTTATTGGGCGTGAACGAGGTTACCATGGTGTTGGATTTGGAGGTATATCCGTCGGCGGAATATCACCGAATCGAAAAATGTTTGGAAATATGCTTACGGGTATAGATCATTTGAGCCATACACATAATCTAGAACACAATGCATTTACTCGCGGTCAGCCTGATTGGGGAACTCATCTTGCGGAAGACCTGGAAAGAATAGTCGCCCTACATGATGCCTCGACTATTGCTGCTGTTATCGTAGAACCAGTCGCTGGTTCTACAGGTGTTCTAATTCCTCCTAAAGGTTATTTAAAAAGATTGCGTGAAATTTGTACGAAGCATGGCATTCTTCTTATTTTTGACGAAGTAATTACGGGCTTTGGTCGTCTTGGCGATAGTTTTGCTAATGAATATTTTGATGTGAAACCAGACCTTTTTACCACTGCCAAAGGCATAACAAATGCTACAGTGCCCATGGGGGCCGTATTTGTTAGGGATGGTCTTTATGACGCGTTTATGAATGCAGCTCCGGAGAATGCAATTGAGTTTTTTCATGGGTATACATATTCCGGACATCCGCTTGCGTGTGCGGCTGGAATAGCTACGCTAGACGTATATCGAAATGATGACTTGTTTGCTCGTGCAGCAGAATTAGCTCCTTATTTTGAGTCTGCTTTACATTCGCTTAGCGATGCTAATAATGTAATTGACGTGCGTAACTTAGGGATGATGGGGGCGATTGAACTAGAGTCAATCCCTGGAAAACCTACATTTCGAGCGATGGATGCTTTTCAGAAAGCTTTTGATGCGGGGCTTCTAATTCGTACTACGGGCGATACTATTGCTCTTTCTCCCCCGTTAATAATAGAAAAAAAGCAGGTTGATTTTATCGCAGATACCGTGCGAACAGTTTTGAACACTGTACACTGAGAAGTGATTGCCTAGTTTAAGGAAGCTTTCTTTTTGTGAAGTTTCTGTATACCCGGAGAAGGAAATGCAAAAAATCGCCTTATTGTCAGCATTAATGGTTTGTCTCAGTGGGTGCGATAGTCAAGTTCGCGACAAGATTAAAGATATGATCGGCGCGAGTAAAAAGCCTTCGGCGACCGTTGCAGCGGAGTCCCTTTATTGCTACAGAACAATCGGTACGGTTAATTGCTATACTGAACCGCTAAAAGGGCAAGAGGCTAATAGATTAATTGGTTATGATGGAACATCGCCTCGAACTACATCAGGTTCGGGTGCCCTTCGCCCTTAACTCAATAATTTTTTTGTGCAGACAACAGATATTGGCACAAAGTTCACATGACTTTAAAAAAACTAAAATGTCGCAAAAACCCATTATATATGCCTTTTGACAAAGGCAGGTTTAGATTGTCAATGGGTATTATCTCTTTGAATTTAGATGAATGGCTTGAGCCGGATGAGTATTACTATAGAGAACTATTGGAAAAAGAAGCGTTACTGGCCAACCAAAATAACGAAGTGTTTCAGAGTAAGAAGGGAAGTCAATTAGCCCAACAGGAAGTCTTAGATTTAATTATAGACTATATGAATACCTTTCACTCTGAGCTTGTGAGAATTGATGGAGGTAAAATTTTTATCGATGGAATAAAGCGAAACTTTTCTAGGAAAAAGTTTGCAGAAATGCCCCTCAACTTGGCGGGTAGAATTGTACAAGAGGACCTGTGTCTTATGGCTCCTGGAGACACGGGATATACTTTGGAAGCTGCATCCTTATGTTTCCCATCTCGTTGGCGGCTTATCGACAAAATCGGGAAGCGCATGGTTGATATCCACTCTCCAGTTCCTGATTACGAAAATAAATTGGCAAGACCTGTGGATAGGTTCTTTGATAAATTAGATGTTAATAAGCCTGTTTGGCGAGTGAATTGGTCTTTAACAGATGACCCGGATCTATATCAGCCCATTAGAAAAACTAGCACTGACTATGCTAGAAGTATCAATTCTAAAAATGCGGGGGATCTGATTTTTTTAAGGTGCGAACGCCAAACGCTTCGCCGATTACCAAAAACGGGATGGATTCTTTTCAGTATCAAGACCTATGTAGATAAAGTTTCAGCACTAGTATGCCAGCCCGAAGCTCTAGTGGACCTCGCCCACTCAGTTAAAAATATGAGCGCTAATATGCAGCAGTATAAAAATATAGCTCCTTACCGTAAACAACTTCTTGAGTATTTGGACGTAACGCATAGCCAATGTCTTGATGTTTAGAGGGAACACTTTGATGAAAGATTATTCTCGCTTGAGTATTTCCCTGAGCTCCGTTTTTAGAATTTTTCCATAATTATTTTTTTCCAACTTATCTACAAACCGGTAATCTTTTGGTCGTTTAAATCGCGCTATATGTTCTAAACAGAGTTCATTTAGATCTTCTTTGGTGACGGAAGTATTGGGATGTGTCGTGATGAAAGCTATTATCTCTTCTCCCCAGTCGGCGTGGGGACGACCAACAACAGCGCACTCGTAAACTGATGGGTGCTTTAAGAGTATCTCCTCGATTTCTCTAGGATAAATATTTGTTCCTCCTGAAATTATTAGATCTTTTGATCGGTCTTTAAGCGTTAAAAACCCCTCTGTGTCTATGGTTCCAACATCGCCGGTCCATAACCATCCATCACGAATTGAATTCGCCGTTGCCTCTGGATTATTCCAATA
>CALIMD010000039.1 GCA_938028645.1 uncultured Alphaproteobacteria bacterium | reverse complement strand
TCACCAGTGCTATTCCAACCAGCCAATGTATGATCTGTCATATGCATCAGCCAAATATTTTCGTTAATTCATTCCTTGGCTATACAATGTGGGATTACGAATCCGATGCTCCCCATATGTGGCCAGAGGAGCAGCAATACCCATCACATTCCGAAATGCACGAGATCTTGGAACGGAACCCTGAAGAGGCCGCTATACGTGGATTGTGGGGTGATCCCGAATTTCTTAAAAATGTTACTGATCTAAATCCCGAATTAAAGAACACACAATTTGCCGATTATCACGGGCATGGTTGGAATTTTCGCGCCATATTTAAAAAGGATGAAGCTGGAAATCTATTGGACAAAGTTGGCGATATAGTGTCTCACGATGATCCTGATAAATTTAATAAAGCCGTTCACATGTCATCGATACATCTTGACGTTGGGATGCACTGTGTCGACTGCCATTTTGAACAAGATACGCATGGCACGGGACATCTTTATGGTGAAGTCGCAGCCGCAATTGAAATAACATGCCAAGATTGCCATGGAACTGCAGACCGGTACCCATCGCTAAAAACTTCGGGTCCTGCCGCACCAGAGGGTGGAAATGATCTCAGTGTTTTAAGAAATTCGGACGGATCAAGACGATTCGAATGGAGAGATGGTGCTTTATTCCAAAGATCCGCCCTATGGCCTGAATTAGAATGGGAAATGTCGTTAGTAAAAGACACCACAAATCCGGATCACCCTAGTTACAATGCAAAAGCGGCTCGTGCAAAACTTATGAAGGCTGATCCAAACACTATGGCCTGGGGTAAAGATGTGCCAAGTGATGACCGTGCTCACAAAGCGGATGAAATGGAATGCTTCACTTGCCACTTATCCTGGACGACCAGCTGTGCCGGTTGTCATCTGCCCATTCAAGCTAACTGGAAAACGGAACGTCACCATTATGAGGGCGGTGAAACTCGAAACTTTGCTACTTATAATCCTCAAGTTGTGAGGGATCAGATGTTTCAACTTGGCCGTAACGCATCAGTAAAAGGCAATACTATAGCGCCTATACGCTCCACATCTGCTCTAATTCTCTCGTCGACCAATATCAACCGTGAAAAACTATATATCCAACAGCCACCAATTGCGGCTAGCGGTTATTCAAGTCAGGCATTTGCTCCTCACTTTCCGCATACTGTTCGAAAAGAAGAAACTAAAACCTGCTCGGACTGCCACATATCCGCAGCAAATGATAATAATGCACGTATGGCTCAATTGTTGCTCCATGGCACTAATTTTGTCAATTTCGTGGGATATAATGCGTGGGTTGGAGGCGCCGGGGGGGTTGAAGCTGTTCAAGTCACGGAATGGGATGAGCCGCAAGCTGTCATTGGCAGCTACCTGCAACGATATGCATACCCAGACTGGTATAAAGAGCATAAAGATAGGAATAATAAACTGGTCACCAGCCACAAACATTCAGCCGGTGGTTCTGTAAACTGCATCCAGCTCCGCGGCGAATATTTATTTACGTCTGGCGGTCCCGGAGGTTTCAATGTCTATGATGTTGCTTCGATAGCCAACAAAGGGTTTAGCCAAAAAGCGATCACTGCACCATTTTCACCTCTAGGACACGATACGAGAGTTGAGTCTAAGAATGCAACGTGCATGGCGCTACCAACCAACCAGCCAATTCACCCGCCTCGAAACGAAGGTGACTTGATGCGAATTGAGAATGAAGAGCAACCATTCCATCCAATCTACAACTACGCGCTGGTTACGGACTCCGAAGAGGGGCTTATTTTAGTTGACGTCAATACACTCGCTGACGGATTACCACGGAACAACTTCCTGAAACGTGCCCTTACCTGGAATAAAGACAACATCTTGGATGGAGCGCGCCATATTACAATAGCAGGACATATTGTATACATCACCACGCCAACTGCCCTTGTCATCCTTGATCTAAACGACCCTTTATCACCTAAGCTCGTAAATCGCATAAAAATGGAGGATCCACGCGCCTCTGCATTACAATTTAGGTATCTGTTCGTTACGGATCGTGACGGACTCAAAATTTTCGACGCAACCTCTCCACATAGTATTAGTGCTTCACCAGTAGCTTCCGTATCCCTCAACGAGGCAAAGAAAGTTTATGTAGCTCGGACATATGCTTACGTTGCCGCAGGTAAAGATGGATTAGCAATTATAAATGTTAAGAATCCCGAAAAACCTTCTATTTATGAAATGTTCACAGCAAATGGAAAACTAAACGACGCACAGGACGTTATTGTTGGATCAACAAATGCGTCACTTTTCGCCTATGTTGCAGATGGTAAAAATGGACTCAAGGTCATCCAATTAACGGCACCCGATACGCAACCTGGTTACTACGGGTTCAGTCCAGAACCCAAACCACAACTGATAGCGTGGTGGAAAACAGAGTACCCTGCTCTAGCTTTATCGAAAGGTCTTGATAGGGATCGTGGTGTAGATGAAACGGGCGGACAAATTGCTGTATTTGGCAGACTTGGTTCAAGACCTTTCAGCCTCAAAGAAATGCAAAAACTTTATCTAAAAAATGACAGTGAGCCATATCTTGTTGAAGATAATATTGATGGGATAGATAATAAAACTTTATATGGAAAAGGAAGCCCGGTCCTGGTTCACAAAAATAAAATTGAAAAATAGTTTAACCGGTAGATAGTTCGAATTCCGTGATCTAACTCACTGATTCACTTGTGAGAAAACGAACTCTTGATACTCGCGAGTCGCTACATCTTGAATTATTTTTCTATATCGAACAGCACCTCCATTGTAACCAAGAACACGGGGCGCACTGCGACCTTCTACGTTTCTATTAACTCCAGTTTGCCATGATGCAATCTTGCTGGATAATAATCCCTCCGAAGCCTTGCTAACTGTTGTAATCCACTCATCAACAGCAGCCGAATTTGGTTCCACGCGATCAAATTTATTTTCCATCATAAAACCAATAAGGTCCGTTTGCCATTCAACGACTTCTTCAATGTTTCTTGGAATATTTCCCCTCGCTGTATGTGGACCAAGGATCATTAACATATTTGGGTATCCGTCTACCTGCATTCCAAATAAGGTCCTAGGAAACTTAGTCCATTCCTCTTTTAAAGATCGGCCGTCTTTGCCTTTAATATCTATTCGATCATAAGGGCCCGTTACGCCGTCAAAACCCGTGGCATATATCAAAAGATCAAACTCAAATTCATTCTCCGATGTTCTAATTCCGCTTTCGGTGATGCAGTCAATAGGTGTCTGATTTATATCAATAAGCATTACATTTTCTTGGTTGTAGACTTCGTAATATCCAGTTTCCAGAGGCAATCGGCGCGTGCCAAAACCGTGGTTTTTAGGGATAAGTAAATCTGCTGTTTTAGGATCACTGACCCTTTGTCTTATTTTTTTTGCGGCAAATTCACTTGCCAAATCGTTTGCAGCTTGATTGGTTAAAATATCTTTGAAATTTCCAATCCATATTCCAAACCCGGGTTCTAAATAGCGTTGTTCCCAAAATTCTTCGCGCTCTTCGGCCGAAACCTCAAGTGCACTTCGGGGATCGGGATCATGAACAAAACAAGCAACGGTTTCCTTACATCGTTCATAAATATCTGGAAAACTCGCTTTGATTTTTTTCTGCTCTTCGTCAGTTATCTTGCTGTTATTCAGAGGGGCAGCCCAATTGGGCGTTCGTTGAAAAACTGTCAGACTTTTGACCTCTTTTGCAATAGTTTGAATAGTCTGGATAGCACACGCGCCGGTGCCAATAATACCAACGCGTTTACCCGAAAAGTCTACAGGCTCGTGAGGCCAACGGGCTGTGTGAAAAGCATCACCTTTGAAAGTATCACGCCCAGGGATACTTGGTAGTGTGAATGCTGAAAGCGGACCAAGAGCGGTTATCATCAAAACAGCGGCATATTCTTCTCCTGTTTCTGTTTTGATTGTCCAACGATTTGACGCTTCATGGAAGTGGGCAGCCGCCACCCGGCTGTGGAACTTGATATTTTTCCTAAGATCAAATTTATCCGCTACATAGTTCAGATACCTTAAGGTATCCGGTTGCGCCGCGAAATGCTCCGGCCAACTCCATTCCTGCAGTAATTCTTCCGAAAAAGAATATCCGTATGACCAGCTCTCCGAGTCAAATCTTGCCCCCGGATATCGGTTCCAGTACCAAGTTCCCCCAACATCACTTCCAGCTTCGAGCACTAGAACCCTAAGTTTCAGTTCTAATAGCTTATAAAGTTGATACAAACCTGCTACACCAGCACCAACTACAATCGCGTCAAACTCGTTATTCTCATTAATAGCTTTCTTATTAAACATAGATTTTACACACCTATCAATTTCTCCATTATACGTATTGGTTATCGGTTCTAGCTACTTTATCTTCCCATAAACCTTCTGATATATCTATTATCTAACCGGCTCGACTACCCTAATATCTTTGGGCTGATCTTTAGGTCACAAGCAGATGAATGAAGGCACCATAAATGTTGTCTGAGCGAGATGGAGATTGTTTGAATGTCATCAAAAATAAAAGAGATTGAGTTTTCTATACTTACAGCTCCTGACGAAAAACGCCCTCATTGGGTCAGTCTGTTCAAAGTACCAAGCGCAAACGAACTACTCGTGCGCATGAAAACCGACGATGGAGTAGAAGGATTTGGTCTCGCGACAAGTTATACCGACATAACGCCATTGGTGAACGTCGTCAAAGGCGGTCTCAGTGATGAGATCGTAGGTATGGATGCGCTTTCACCCGAACGATTGTACGAAAAGTTATTTGGGCTTACCTTCTCAAGAAAAGCTGCCGAAAATAGTTGGGGAAGGGAAGCCCTAATCCGAATATCATCGGCAGTCGATATCGCCTGTTGGGATATCGTGGGTAAAATGGCGAACTTACCACTCTACCGCCTATTTGGAGGTTATCGAAATAAGGTGCCGTGTTATGTGACTTGTGCATACTACCGCGATGGAAAAGAGAATACTGAGCTCCGAGATGAAATACAAATGCTGGTGGAACAGGGTCATAAAGGCTTTAAAGGAAAAGTGGGAGGGCTCTCACTCAGTGAAGATATAGCCCGAATGGAAATCGTCCGCGAAATCATCGGACCCGATAAAGATTTAATGATAGATGTTAATCGGGCGTGGGACTTAAGAACTGCTATTGAGGGCGCTCGCTTATTAGAACCGCTACAACCAGTCTGGCTGGAAGAGCCCGTTCGTTGGACCGATGACAGAAGAGAACTAAAGTTACTATCTCAACAAACCAACATTCCACTTTCCGGCGGAGAGAGTGAAGTTACAAGTTACGGCTGCAGGGCTATGATCGAAGAGCAAGCAATCCAAATTCTACAATTTGATTGTACCATGTTTGGTGGTTTTACCGAGGGGCGCAAGCTTGCGGCACTTTGTGAATTAAACCATGTTGATGTCGCTCCGCATCATGATTGTTTTATACATGCGCCTTTAGTAGCTGGCACACCAGCAGGTCGGATAGTAGAGTCTTTTACTGATCC
>CALIMD010000038.1 GCA_938028645.1 uncultured Alphaproteobacteria bacterium | reverse complement strand
TAACCACAAGGCTTTATTTACTGTTTCGGTGATCCATCAGAATAGACAAAATGCTTGATATTTTTTCCTTCAGATTGTGTCTATCTACGACCATGTCAATCATCCCATGTTCCAAAAGATATTCAGCAGATTGAAAGTCCTCTGGTAAAGTCTCTCTTATAGTCTCTTGAATTACGCGTTTACCTGCAAATCCAATAATTGCTCCTGGCTCAGCAATATGGATATCGCCAAGCATCGCAAATGATGCTGTCACACCGCCCGTCGTGGGGTTTGTAAGAACTATAATAAGAGGAAGGCCGGCTTCTTTTACTATTTGTGTAGCTATGACAGTTCTCGGTAACTGCATTAATGAGAGTATTCCTTCTTGCATTCGTGCACCACCTGATGCCGGAAAGATAATTAAAGGAGCTTTTTTACTAACTGCTAATTCGGCTGATTTCAAAATAGCATCACCAACTGCTATTCCCATTGATCCGCCCATAAACTCAAATGAAAACACTGCAGCTATGGTTGAATGACCATTAATGTTTCCTTCGGCGATCAATATAGCATCATCCTGTTTTGTATTTGTTCGAGCCTCTTTCAGCCGATCAGAATATTTTTTTAAATCTTTAAATTTTAATGGATCAGAGTTCTTCTGCCTTTCCAGTTCGATTATGTGAATCGTGTTGGAGTCAAAGAGAGATTCTAGGCGCGCCCTTGCTGCTAACTTTAGGTGGTAGTTACATTTAGGGCATACTTGTAAGTTATCTTCTAATTGTCGATGGAAGATCATTTCACCGCAATTAGGGCATTTAGTCCAAAAATTTTCTGGTACTTCTTTAGGTTGAACTAATGCTTTAATTTTAGGTAGGACGGAATTAGTGATCCAGTTCATCTGACGATATGTTTCTCAAATTGGTTAGATTATGCTGTTTTCTTGCTTTTGACGCCTGCGGCGAGGTCTCGGACTAATGCCATTGCATCAGCAATTGTTTTATCACTTCCCTCTCCATTAGAATCAAGGCTTTGCTCTATGACATTGACTATGGCCGATCCTACGATTGCGGCATCAGAAAATGAAGTTACGTCTGCAACATCCTGCCTTGTCTTTATCCCAAATCCAACTGCTATAGGTAAACTAGTATGTTTTTTTAGCTCCTTCACTGCATTTTGAACATTTTGGGTGGCGATTGATTGAGTGCCTGTAATTCCCATAATAGAGACATAATATATAAAGCCCGATGCGTTATTTAAAATAGTAGGAAGGCGCTCACCATCGCTTGTAGGTGCTGTAAGTCTTATAAAAGGAAGGTTGTATTTCTGGGCAGGTAGACAAAGTTCTTCGTCTTCCTCTGGAGGCAAATCCACTATTATAAGACCATCTACGCCAGCCTCGATAGCTTTGTTCAGAAAATTTTTGACCCCAAAGTTATAAATTGGGTTATAATATCCCATTAAAACTAATGGAGTTTTATTGTCTCCTTCTCGGAAGTTTTTTACCATTTCGAGTGTTCGTTTGAGTGATCCTCCAGCTTTCAAAGCTCGCAGACTGGCAGCTTGAATCGTGGGGCCATCGGCCATCGGATCGGAAAATGGCATACCGAGTTCTATCATATCTGCGCCAGCCTGTGGCAAGCGCTTTAATATTTCCAAAGAAATCTCAAGATTGGGATCAGAGGCTGCTATAAAGATACCAAGGCCTCCTCTTTTTTCCTTTTTTAGATTTTCAAATAATAGCTTTAGGCGATCTTCTTTATATGTTTTCAAAGTAGGTCCATTTCTTCTAGACGTGGTATTACTGCTTCGAGATCCTTATCTCCTCTTCCACACATATTCATTACTATAATATGGTCTTTCGGCAACGGGCTGATAATATTTTTGATGTATGCAAGTGCATGGCTAGGCTCGAGAGCTGGGATGATACCCTCCAGTTTTGAGCACAGGGCAAATGCCTCCAACGCTTCATTATCTGTTGCACTTACATACTCTATTCGACCTGTTTCAAATAGCCATGAGTGCTCGGGACCAATTCCTGGATAATCTAATCCCGCTGATATTGAATGTGCTTCTGTGATTTGGCCATCATTATCTTGCAGTAAGTAGGTTCTGTTTCCATGCAAAACGCCCGGCCTTCCCCCTGTCAAAGAAGCGGCATGCTGTTGGGTGTTAATTCCAAGTCCAGCAGCTTCTACGCCAATAATTTCGACATCA
Organism: uncultured Alphaproteobacteria bacterium; assembly: GCA_938028645.1. GTDB lineage: Bacteria > Pseudomonadota > Alphaproteobacteria > Thalassobaculales > Thalassobaculaceae > UBA7326. Next base: position 10,391 of record CALIMD010000038.1, on the reverse strand, counting down.
TCATCTAAAAATGGATGGAACAAGCCAATAGCATTTGAACCTCCACCGATACAGGCAACCAGAGTATCTGGCAATTTCCCTTCGGCTTCAAACATTTGTTCTTTTGTTTCTTCTCCAATAACACATTGAAAATCTCTAACCATTTGTGGGTAGGGATGCGGTCCCGCAACAGTTCCTATTATGTAAAAATGTGTATCTGCTTTTGAAACCCAATATCTTAGGGCCTCGTTCATGGCGTCTTTTAGTGTGGCGGACCCCGAGGTTACCGAATGAACTTTTGCTCCTAGTAGCCGCATCCGGTCGACGTTAGGTTTTTGTCGGATAACATCTTCTGCACCCATAAATACTTCACATTCTAGATTGAAGAGTGCACAAGCTGTTGCTGTAGCCACGCCATGTTGGCCAGCACCAGTTTCTGCAATGATCTTAGTTTTTCCCATTCTTCTCGCAATTAAGGCTTGTCCCATAACATTGTTTATCTTGTGGGCACCGGTATGATTGAGTTCATCTCTTTTGAAATAAAGCTTAGCTCCTTGGAAATGGTCGGTCAGTCTGCTTGCAAAATAGAGTGGACTAGGTCTCCCTATGTAATGTTTACGGTAATATTCTAGTTCACTCCAAAACATCGGATCAGACTTGGCTGTTTTCCACGCATCTTCTACATCGAGAATTAATGGCATCAGTGTCTCAGCGACGTAGCGTCCTCCAAAAATACCAAAATGGCCATTCTCATTAGGACCTTCTCGAAGGGTGTTCGGAGAGTTTGTTGTTGGCATTATTAATCCTTAATCACGCGGATGAGTTAAACTGGGTTTAGAATAAAACATGAAATTTATAGCATTTGTGTATACTAATTTTCACATAAATTCCCTAATAGACTTCATAAACATGTCAATCTTTTGGGAGCTTTTCACACCGGGTTGGTCTTCCACACCAGAAGATATATCTATCGATCTATTCCCAGTTGTTTTTATTGCTTCCTGCACATTGCCAATGTGTATTCCACCCGAAAGAAACCATGGTTTTCTAATTTGCGCTGATTTAAGAAGAGCCCAATCGAAACTAATTCCATTTCCCCCAGGCAATGCATTTTTATTAGTCATTGGAGGTTTGGCGTCGAAAAGAAGGAAATCGCTACTATCCTGATATTGTTGGCTTGATTTAATATCATCAGAATTAGCAACTTTAATAGCTTTCATGATGGGCAATTTAAACTTTTCTTTGATTTCCTGGATTCTGCTGGTTGTTTCAGACCCATGCAACTGCAAAATATGTGGTGATAAGCTTTGAATGATGTCGTTTATTAAATCATCTCGAGCATCCACTATCACAGCTACCCGCTTAATATGACTTGGTGTTGTAGATGTTATATATCCAGCCTCTTTTGGTGTTAAAGAGCGGGGGGAAGGTGGATAAAAAATAAAACCAAGATGAGACGCCCCAGCTTTTACCGCAACTTCGATAGTTTCTTTATTATTTAATCCGCAAATTTTTACATTCAGACTTTTACTCATGTAGGTCTATCCAACTAAGCAAATTTTAACTAACCCTGAGATCTCTAATAAGTAGAGTCAGAGAATTTCTTTGTTTTTTTATAATACTTTAATACGGCGCGACCCCAGCCTATAATATAACCAAAAACGAATCCAGATAGCAAAATTCCTAAACTAAAAAAATAAACAGGGATTTCAATTGACCAGGGTATCGGCCACAAAGAAATTTCGAGGAACTGCTTATTGGACACTGAGAATATAATTAAGAAAATAATAAATGGAATGGTAAGTATCCATTTAAGAAGTTTTCTTAGGAAAAACCTGTTATTTTTCATTTATTTCTTTAATCATTTTTGCAACTGCAACATGATTTTCAGATGCACTTTCCCGGAGACCATTAATGGCGCCAACGCGATCTTTAGAAGAACGGTTTTGCGACATTTTTAGTTTGCCATAAATTTTTTCTATTTGAAACTCTATGCCTACAATTGCCTTCATCATAGAACGGTATTTAAGGGTTTCAACTTCTTTAGTTGACCATTTAGACTTATTTTTTGTTCTATTTTCTTCGTTATCGGTTAATTTTGTTAGAAGCGGGATCAGTTGATCGTCATCCAACAGCGTGGCTCGCCCTTCAGCAAAAACAGTAGAATAATTCCATGTTGGAACTTGATCTAAACTTGAATACCAACGCGGTGAAATATAAGCATGCGGTCCTGAAAAGACAGCTGTCATTCGGCCGTTTTTTATACCTCGCCAGATCGAATTATTTCTTGCTACGTGGCATTGCAAAGAACCCAAGGGGAAACTATTGCGATTTAGTAAAAATGGGAGGAAGGCAATATTTAGATTGTCTCCATGTGTGCATATAAGCTGACCAAAATTATATTTATCAATAAAATCGTGTTTTTCTTTTAAGCCATGGAACTCAAAATGTTTTGGTACATAGGTGACTGACACTCATATCTCCCCAACGATCCTTATTGTTAAGCAGTTGCCGATTGGGGCACGGTAAATACTAATTCTCTCGTTTTTTTATGGATTCAGCCGCTCCCGAAGCTGCTTACCTGCTTTGAAAAAAGGAATGCTTTTTTCTATAACCGTAACAGCGTCACCGGTCCGAGGATTTCTACCCGTTCGTGCTTCACGTTTTTTAGTGGAGAATGCTCCAAACCCTCTTAATTCAACTCTGTTCCCTCTTTCCAGAGCATGGGCTATTTCTTCAAAAACAGTTGCCACAAGTGTCTCAATATCCCTTTGATATAGATGGGGGTTGGCCTCTGCTAGTTTTAAAATTAACTCTGACTTAGTCATCTATCCTCACCTCGTCCACCCAAGACCTAAACAAAAGATGTATTTTAATTCCTAATCAGCTCTCCATTATCAGGATGCCAGTCTAGGAACAGCCAGTCAAGTTTCGGAAAGCCGCATTCGCGGCAGGCATTATGAGATCAGTTATCCTCAGGTTTATCGGATCCATCTCGCTCCCTAAGTGCTGCCCCAAGGATATCTCCCAGACTCGCGCCGCTGTCCGACGATCCGTATTCCTGCATCGCCTTCTTTTCTTCTTCTACCTCTCGTGCTTTGATAGACAGAGTCACTTTGCGATTTTTTTGATCTATCTGCGTCACTTTCGCGTCGACTTTCTCCCCGACAGCAAACCGATCGGAACGTTGTTCGGACCTATCTCTTGAGAGCTCAGATTTCCTGATAAATCCAGCCATTCCATCTGCTACGGTTACCTCTATTCCGGTATCTAAAAGCTTTGTGACCGTAGTTGTGAGAATGATTCCTTTACGAATAGCAGCCGCTCCGCTGGTAAATGGATCTTCGGTTAGTTGTTTTATGCCCAGGGAAATACGTTCCTTTTCTGGATCTATATCTAGCACTTTGGCCCTTATTACATCGCCTCGATTATAACTGGCAATTGCTTCTTCTCCGGGCTTCTCCCAATCGAGATCAGAAAAATGAGCCATTCCGTCTATTTCACCATCAAGACCAATGAAGAGACCAAATTCGGTGATATTTTTGATTTCTCCTTCTATTTCTGATCCTACTGGGTGTTGTGCTAAAAATTCATCCCATGGGTTAGCAAGGCATTGTTTCAAACCTAATGATATTCTTCTCTTAGATGCATCAACATCTAGAACTACTATTTCAACCTCTTGGCTAGTAGATACAATTTTTCCAGGATGTACGTTCTTTTTCGTCCAACTCATTTCGGATACATGAACCAAGCCCTCTATTCCGGGTTCTAATTCAACAAATGCTCCATAATCCGTTATATTAGTGACGCGCCCGTTGAATTTAGATTCAATCGGAAATTTAGTATCAACTCCCTCCCATGGATCCGACTCTAATTGTTTCATTCCAAGAGATATTCTTTGGGTTTCTGCATTGAATCGGATTACTTGTACGTCAACGGTTTGCCCAATCGTTAACGCTTCGGACGGGTGATTAATCCGGCGCCAAGCTATATCTGTAACGTGTAATAAACCATCAACGCCGCCAAGATCAACAAATGCACCATAGTCAGTGATGTTTTTTACAACACCTTGAAGTGTCTGGCCTTCTTTGAGATTAGCAACTAATTCAGTTCTTGCTTCGGCTCGGCTCTCTTCTAGTACCGCACGCCTCGAAACAACTATATTACCTCTTCTTCTATCCATTTTTAGTATAAGAAATGGTTGTGGAGTGCCTAATAAAGGGGCTATGTCTCTTACAGGTCTAATATCTACCTGACTCCCCGGAAGGAACGCCGTTGCTCCTGCGAGGTCCACAGTAAATCCACCCTTAACCCTGCCAAATATAGTGCCGTCAACCCTTTCCTGTTTTTCGAATGCCGTTTCCAGCACAACCCAAGCTTCTTCGCGTCTAGCTTTCTCCCGGCTGAGCATGGCATCTCCATTACGGTCCTCCATGCGTTCAACATATACTTCAACGAGATCTCCTGGCTTTAAACCATGTTCTTGCCCTGGAGATGTGAATTCCCTCAAAGGAACTCGGCCTTCCGATTTAAGCCCCACGTCAATTAATGCGGTATCCCCTTCGAGGGAAATTATTGTGCCTTTTACAACACTACCTTCGATGCTGACGTCATTTCCAAATGATTCGCCTAATAATGCTTCAAATTCATCCAATGCGGTATCAGCCGCAACTACTTCAGTCATGGAAACTCCTAGGAGGACTATGTCCTACAATAAATAAATATTGCGAACTCGTCGGTTAGGTGATCTTTTTTAATATCGTCTGTTTATCCCAAGTTAAAAACGAATTTCAAAATAATCGCTTAGATATTCGATTGATCACAGTTAGGTTGCACGTGCCAGTGCAGTTAACTGCGCTGACGGTTTAAATCTCTCGACGCTATATATTTTCGCGCCATTTCGAATGTTTGCTCTGCATCAAGATGAGAAGTATCTATTGTGATAGCGTCACCGTCTTTCCGCAATGGAGCGTTTTGTCTCGTAGAGTCGCGAGTATCACGTTCCCGCAAATCCTCTAAGACCCGCGCATATATAGCGGGTTCATCGCTTTGGATCAACTGTTTCCAACGTCTTTTTGCTCTGATCTCGATATTTGCTGTTACAAAAATCTTGGAATCAGCCTCCGGACAAACGACGGTAGCAATATCGCGACCATCCAAAATTGTCCCAGATCTTCCATTAGGCGGGTTTTTCGCAAATTTCTGTTGAAAGTCTAGTAATATTAGGCGAACCGATTTAAAGGCTGCTATTTTTGAAGAAGCAACTCCAATGTCAGAGTTGCGAAGCCTTGGTGAATCCATAGATTTATAATCGAGAGAAGCAGCATGATTTGCGGCCTTTTCCTGATCTTCTAAATTGTCTCCAACAGTGATCATTGATAGTGCCACTGCCCTGTAAAGTAATCCTGTATCAAGTGGTTCTAAGTTAAAGTGCTGTGCTAATTTTGCTGCTAAAGTTCCTTTCCCAGATGCCGAGGTTCCGTCCACTGCAACAATCATTCATCTTAGTCCTTATTTTATGGAGCTAGGCATTGTTAATTTACAACCTATCTGCAACATTAGTTCGTAAAAGTTAGGGAAGCTGGTCTGAATAGTCGTGGAGTCGTCGATTTCAACTGGCTCTTCAGTAGCCATCCCAAGCACTAAAAATGACATCGCAATTCGATGATCCATATTGGCCTCAATAAATGCACCTCCTTTTACTGAGCCTCCTCTGCCGTAGACGGTCAAGCTATCAATCGTCTCCTCTACCTTTACACCGCACGCAACTAATCCCTTCGCAATGGCGCTTAAACGATCACTCTCTTTAACACGTAATTCTTTCAGGCCGAGCATAATTGTTGTTCCTTCAGCGAACGCCGCGGCTACTGCGAGAATTGGATATTCATCTATCATGCGAGGAGCAATTTCTGCAGGGACTTTAATTCCTTTGAGTGAGCTCGACTTTACTTCGAGATGAGCAATTTTTTCGCCCTCGGTATTGTCGCGGCAATCTATTTTGATATTCGCTCCCATTTTTATCAAAATTTCAAAAAGTCCAAATCTCAGTGAGTTGGCACACACATTCTTCAATTTGATATGAGAACCTTTAGTAATCAATGCTGCTACGGCTGGGAAAGCTGCAGATGACGGATCAGAGGGGACATGGATCGTTTTTGCTTGGAGTTCCGGCTGGCCGATTATTGAAATTTCCCTTCCGCCTTTATTAATCGGTTTAATGTTTATTTGCGCTCCAAATTGCTTAAGCATGATTTCCGTATGATCTCGTGTGGGTTCTGGCTCTAGAATTGTCGTTTTTCCAGCTGCTCCCAAAGCAGCAAGTAATATGGCAGATTTAACCTGCGCTGAAGCCACCGGCAATTCATATTGAATAGGTAAAAGATGTTTTGGACCAATGCAAACTATGGGCAGACAACCGTCAGATCTATTAACGAATCTTGCTCCCATAATCTCTAGCGGAGTAGTAACACGACGCATTGGGCGCTTGGAAAGTGAGTTGTCCCCAATGAAAAAAGCGTTAATAGGGTTACCAGCCGCAAGACCTAGCAGAAGCCTTACACCTGTTCCGGAGTTACCCAGATAAAGAGCATTTTTGGGTTCATCGAATCCTCCAACACCTCTGCCATAAATACTCCATTGTTGTTCATCTAATTTTTTTACAATCACTCCGAATTCGCGCATAGCAGTGATGGTATGTAACACGTCTTCGCTTTCTAGAAGGCCATTCACAATGGTTTCGCCTACGGCTAATCCTCCTAATATAACCGATCTATGGGAGATCGATTTGTCTCCAGGTACGGTAATACTCCCATTTAAAGACGACGAATTGTGAGCTTTAAGATTAAACATGCAGACATTCTCAAATATTTTAAAACTTGCCACCAGACAAGTTTTTAAGTTGTAAATTGCAGAACGCAAAATAATAGATTATTTATGCTCTGTATCATAAAATTTATGAAAAGTCTGGTGAAATCCCTCTGATTAATGCTTTAAAATAAGTTAAAGATGATTTAATCTTTGACATCTAGCTAGATAATGGATATTTCCCCGCCAATTAATGTGTTAGGGATAGGTTTCTTGGAGGATTTGAATTGGGCAAAATAGAGCGGGGGGTAAAGCGAATATGCCAGAACTGCGGTACGCTTTACTATGATTTAGACAACGATCCTATCATTTGTCCAAAGTGTGGAGTGGAGTTTGACCCAGAGGCTATCTTGAAAAGCAGAAGAACGAGACCGTTAGTTCCTGATAATAAGGAAAACCAACAATCGGATGACGCAGAAACAGATAATCCGGGCGATATTGATGAGGTTGAAACAACTATAGAGGACGATGAAGGGGATGACGTTGTTGATATCATTCCTGACGTCGAAATTGATGGTGAAGATGAGGTTGTAGTCGTTCCTGACGACGAAGATATTTTGGATAATGAAGAAGTTTTAGATGATGGAGAAGAGTTGGAAGACGATTTGGAAGCTGAAGAAGATATTTTGAAACTTGACGAATAAAAAAAGGGGCCATAGCTCAGCTGGGAGAGCGCTACAATGGCATTGTAGAGGTCAGCGGTTCGATCCCGCTTGGCTCCACCATAAAAGCCCCCAATTGTCAGGGGGCTTTTTTTGTACATTATAGATCTGAGGGTAAATGCTAAAATTACGCGATATTTCAAGCTATCCCGGAGGAAGGTCTACCTATTTTTTCGGGGGTGCTATTTTGGTTCTAAAATAATAGCAAATAGGGATGTTCGGTATTCGTAATATAAAAATAATTGCACAACGAGAACTTAAAAGTTATCTCTCGACGCCAATTGGATATATTTTTGCTTCGATTTTTTTGGCGATATCAACTGGTTTAAGTTTTCATTTTGGTAATTTTTTTGACCGTGGAATAGCAGATCTAGAATCATTTTTTCAATATCATCCATGGCTTTATTTACTGTTAATGCCGGCAATAGCAATGCGACTATGGGCGGAAGAGCAGAAAACCGGGACGTTGGAATTATTAGTAACGTTACCCATATCCCTCGGCGAGGCAGTAATTGGAAAATTCTTAGCGGCTTGGGTGTTCTCTGGGGGAGTATTGGGGCTCTCTTTTCCATTATGGATAACCGTGAACTATCTAGGAAATCCAGATAACGGTATTATTATATCCAGTTACTTTGCCAGTTGGATGATGGCAGGTAGCTTTTTGTCCCTGAGTTCATGTGCTTCTGCTTTGACAAATAATCAAGTTATAGCCTTTATTACAGGGGTCACAATTTGCTTTTTTTTCATGATGACGGGTGTCGATATCATTCAATCGGCCTTTAATGGATGGGCTCCTTTTTGGGTTATTGATGCAATTGGGAATCTAAGTATCATGAAAAACTTTAATTCTATTTCTTCAGGAGTAATTGATATTCGTAGTCTAACCTACTTTTTATTATTAATAACTACGGGTGTTCTCGTGAATATAAAAATTATAGAACTTAAAAAGGCCTAGATGTGCTGATGCGCAATCCGCTAGTAGTAAGGCGTGCTCGTGAATGCTGGTGTAGCATAGTCCTATATTTCATCTGTTTTATCTGTGTTAACATTTGGATTGACTCTAATTTTACCAATAGCAGGATAGACTTGACTGCAGATAAAATTTATACGATCTCCGACGCTACGAATGATGTTTTAAAAGGAATAAAAGAACCGATAAAATTGAGGTTTTATGCGAGTGAGCGATTGGAGGATATGGGGCCAGATTACGTAAGTCTGAAGAAAAGAATAAGCGATTTATTAAAAGTGTACACCGAAAATTCAAGTGGGTTAGTTGTTGTTGAATCCCTGAACCCGCGAAGGTTCTCAGTAGAAGAAGATTTAGCAGTTTCTGATGGTGTGCAAAGTGTCCCCAATGTAATTGATGGCAGCGAGATTTTTTTGGGGTTAGCGGGCCGAAATAGTACAAATGGCCGTTATGCAATATCGCATTTTGGACCAGAACGTGAGGCTTTCCTTGAATATGATCTAACTAGGCTAATTTATGATCTGTCAAATGCACAAAAACGAACCGTCGCTATCTATGGCGACTTACCCTTAAATGGAGATAAAACCCAGAGAATACAACCATGGACGATAATCGATACTATTGAACGGTTTTATGAAACTCAAACTTTATTTGGTACAATTGAAAAATTCAGTGATGAAATCGACGTGCTTCTATTGGCTGAACCCAGCGAGATCGACGAGACAACTCTTTATGCCATAGACCAATTTGTGATGCGTGGTGGGCGGATATTAGCATTCATCGATCCATTTGCTGAGGTCATGAACGTTTCGAGTGGTAGCGGGCCACAGCCGCCTCGAAAGACCAGCATAGAGACGATGAAACCACTATTAAAATCTTGGGGAGTGGAAATGGTTGAACGCCGTGTTATTGGCGATTTAGAGGGGGCCTTGAAAGTCCAAATGACAAAGGATAATCGTATACTGGCGACGGAATATCCAGCGTGGTTTGATGTAAGAAAAGATAATTTTTCACGAAACGATATTGTGACCAGTAATCTGACTAATTTGAGTTTCAGGACTGCCGGCCATATCAAAAATCTCAAGAATTCGAGCTTAAATATTGAGCCTCTAGTTTGGAGCAGCACAAAAGCAGGTATCATAGACTTATCGCAGGTAGAATACGCGCCTGATCCAACGAAAATCTTATCTGAATTAAAATCTCGAGGACAGAAATTTACCTTGGTTGGAAGAGTGGAGGGGGCGTTTAATACTGCTTTTGTAAAAGGTGCGCCCAAAAGTTTAATTAATATAGACGTGACAGATAAACACACGGCAAAAAGTGTAAAATCAACAGCTATAATTATTATTGCTGACTCTGACTTTCTGAGCGATCCAACCTGGATTGAGACTAGTAATATTGGAGGTCAAGAATTGAAGGTGCCATTTTCAAATAATGGCGACTTGGTTCTGAACGCGTTAGACTATCTAACTGGCTCAAGTGCAATGATGGGTCTTCGTGGACGCGGTATATCAAAAAGGCGTTTTGATATCATCGATAATATGGAAAGTGAAGCCGAAAAAAATTATCGCTCAAAGGAACGAGCTTTAATTTTTCAGATAAAGAAGAATGAGGCCATTATCGCAAAGATACAAAAAACAGAACTCAAAAAAGGGGTTTCTTTTACCAAAAGACAGCAGCAAGAAATTGATCAGGCCAGAGATGAAATGTTTATCCTAAGGACAGAACTTCGAAACGTACAATTCTCACTTCGAGAAGACATAGAAGGGCTTAAGTCACTTTTATCGACAATCAATATTTGGGCTATGCCGGTTTTGATAGGGCTGCTCGTAATTATTCTTATATTTTTGCGCACTCAAAGAGAGAGACGGTTTTTCTTGAGGAAATCATGATGTCACGTTCATTTATTTGTTTATTGT
>CALIMD010000037.1 GCA_938028645.1 uncultured Alphaproteobacteria bacterium | reverse complement strand
TTGTTGGTCCATGTTCGATTCACGACTTGGATGCATCTAGGGAATATGCCGAACGATTTGCCAAACTATCCGGCGAACTTGAGGAACGTCTAATCTTGATTATGCGGGTATATTTTGAAAAGCCTCGCACTACGGTGGGGTGGAAGGGTTTAATTATGGATCCCAAGCTAAATGGATCATGTGATATTCCAAAGGGATTACGGATCGCTAGATCTTTTCTGGGAGAAGTTTTAGATTTAGGGGTTCCCACTGCTACCGAGTTTCTTGACCCGATTACACCTCAATATCTTGCAGACTCCTTGTGTTGGGCTGCAATTGGGGCTCGCACATCTGAATCCCAGACTCATCGTCAAATGGCATCTGGGCTTTCAATGCCAGTAGGTTTTAAGAATGCAACCAGTGGAGATTTAAAGGCCGCTGTTAACGGTATTATCGCAGCCACCCAAAGCCAGACTTTCTTGGGAATCACAGAGGATGGGCAAGCTTCAGCAGTTACAACTGGAGGCAATCCTGATTGCCAATTGATTCTAAGGGGTGGGGTGGATGGTCCAAACTATACTTCATCTAATGTGGAAATGGCACGAGTGGCTTTAGATACGGTAAAAGCACCTGCCTCTATTATGATCGACTGCAGTCATGCAAATAGTTCAAAAGATCCATCTCGTCAGCCTGATGTGTTGGATGACATACTGGGACAAATCGAGGATGGAAGTGATTCCATTCATGCAGTTATGATTGAAAGTCACTTAAAAAGCGGAAGTCAGGCTTTTCCTCGTCCTGCTGATCAGCTCGAATATGGAGTCTCTATAACTGATGGTTGTATTGACTGGAAAACGACTGAAGCTTGCCTTCGTCGTGCTGCCGATGTAGTGGATAAATCTCGTTTTTAAGTTAAAAACAGAATTCCCCAATTAACCAAACAATTTAAATATTATTATGAATGATAAAGCACCCATTCGCGTAGCCGTGACCGGAGCAGCCGGACAAATTGGCTACTCTCTTCTCTTTCGTATTGCATCCGGTGGACTGTTTGGTCCCGACCAACCGGTTGCCCTCAATCTTATTGAGATAGAACCTGGAATGAAAGCCCTGGAGGGCGTTTGCATGGAATTGGATGACTGTGCTTTTCCTCTGCTTAAGGATATAAGGCCAACTGCTGATCTTAATGAAGGGTTTTCTGGTGCCAACTGGGCACTCCTGGTAGGAAGCGTACCCCGAAAGGCGGGGATGGAACGTGGTGACCTTCTGGGAATCAATGGTAAGATCTTTACTGGACAAGGACAAGCTATCCAGGCAAATGCCGCCTCGGATGTGAGAGTTCTAGTTGTGGGTAATCCTTGTAATACAAACTGTTTGATTGCTATGAATAACGCACCTGATGTTCCGCAAGAAAGATGGTTCGCGATGACACGTTTAGATGAAAATCGTGCTGCTGCTCAACTTGCTGCCAAAGCAAACCGTCAAGTCTCTGAAGTTTCCAATGTAACTATTTGGGGAAATCATTCTGCTACGCAGTATCCGGACTATTATAATGCCAAAATTAGTGGCATTGCTGCTCCGGAGGTTATTGCTGACGATACATGGGCACATGTTGATTTTATTCCCACCGTTCAGCAACGCGGAGCGGCAATCATTCAGGCAAGGGGCGCATCCTCTGCCGCATCTGCGGCCAACGCGGCGATCGACACGGTAAAATCGCTAACCACCCCCACACCGGAAGGTAATTGGAATAGTGTATGTGTCGCTTCCGACGCTAGCTACGGCACCAAGGAAGGGCTTATCACTTCCTTTCCCATCCGCTCCGATGGAGAAAACTGGGAAATCGTTCAGGATCTCCCCATCAATGACTTTGCCCGCGAGAAGATCGACGCCTCCGTCAGTGAGCTTAACGAAGAGCGTGAGATGGTGAGCGATCTTCTCCCCAGCTAGTTTCAAAATAATAGATACAGTTCCAAAAACTCTTCATTTTATCATTTGGTTTATTTAAATAAAAATTAAGCTATTATTTGCATTCATTATCTTTGTAAGGAATATTTATTAATGAATGAAAATGATAAGAACTTCGATCTGACAGACTCCATCCTCCGCGTTCTCGGAATTTTTGGCTTTTTTGCGGCTGTAATTTTCGGATTTGTGGTTGCCGGAGGAAATGTCATCACCCTCTTCCATCCAGCCGAAATCATCATCGTGGTAGGCACTATATTTTTCGGTCTTTTATGCACCCATCGCTCAAAATTTATCGCCTACCTGCCGAAGGCATTACTTGCCCTTATCCGAAAACCGGACGCTAACCGCGAGTATTGTCAAATATCCGAGAATGCCAGAGGCTATGCGGCAGCAGGAGGAGGTATGGCGGTTATACTCAGCCTAATATGTACCATGAGCAACCTGGACAACCCCGAGTCAGTGGGTTTGCGTGTAGCCGCAGCCATGAGTGGGGTCTTTTTGGCGATGTTGTTATCTCAGGGGTTATTTGTATATTTACGGTACAGCTTTTCTGAAAATGCTTCTAGGTAGGATTTTAGAAATATGAACTTA
>CALIMD010000036.1 GCA_938028645.1 uncultured Alphaproteobacteria bacterium | reverse complement strand
GAATATTGGCCATACGCTCAATTTCAACACAATCTAAACTGTTGGCTATCTCAACCACCTGATCGAGATAGTTTTTTATATGTGACATGGTCGTTAGCCTTAGAAAATCGATTTCTATTATCTTAAATTTTTATTTTTAATCACGCTTTAAAGACTCCAATATCGAACTGATTCCGATATCGTTTTTGGATCGAATGCCGATTTGACATCGATGAAAACTCCATCTTTGTTTAACATGGACGTCAACTGGATTATTGGCATTTCTAAATAAGTCGAATGAGGGACGATGACAATTAAAGCGTCTAATTCGCTGAGCATCTCTAGAGACCCTACCTCGATACTATAGTTATCAAGCACACTTTTATGATCAGCATAAGGATCATGACAAATAACAGTCGCGCCATATCGGCCAAGTTCATGCACTATTATCGGCGACTGACTATTTCTTACATCAGAAACATTTTCTTTGAAAGTAAGCCCAAGGACACCAATACTACAATCACTCATCGAACGACCAGAACTCACTATCAGTTCAACCGTTTTTTGGCTGACATGGCCCGCCAATCCATTGTTCAATCGCCTCGCTGCCCTAATTAGCTCTGGATAGTAGCCCAGTCCTTCGGCTTTCGAGATTAAATAATAAGGATCAACCCCTATGCAATGCCCCCCAACAAGTCCAGGAGTGAACTTTTGAAAATTCCACTTGGTTGCTGCAGCATCTAATACATCTGCCGTCCGTATTCCCATTCGATCAAATATCATCGCGAGTTCATTCATCAGGGCAATATTAAGATCTCGTTGAACATTTTCTACAATCTTTGCAGCTTCAGCAACCTGTATAGTTTCAGCTAGATGAAGACCTGCCGTGATCACCGGAGCATAAATGGCTTCAATTCTTTCTAGGGTTTCTGGATCCTGGGCGGCGATAATTTTAACTACCGATTCTAAATTATTATCGATGTCTCCAGGATTTATACGCTCTGGGGAATAGCCGAGATAAAAATCCTCTCCCATAAGCAAACCGGATATTTCTTGGATCAATGGGCCGCAGATTTCCTCTGTGACCCCGGGATAAACGGTCGATTCGACAATAACAAGGTCACCCTTTGATATTACTGAGGCTATCATAGTACAGCTATTTTTGAGGAGAGTTAAATCTGGAAGCCTGTTATCATCGATTGGGGTGGGAACAGTGATAATGTAAACACTTGCCCGATTAATATTGCCTACATCAGACGTGAATTCTAGTGATGTTGGAAAGGTTGTTTTACAGTTCGTCGGATCGTTTTTATCAACTCCCGACATTAAATCCATTATTCGCTTTCCATCGACATCGAAAGCAATGACGTCACCATGATGGTTCGCTAGGCCAACAGCCAAAGGCAAACCTACATAGCCAACCCCAATAATAGCAATTGCGCTTTCTGACACAGTGCACCCTACTTTAAATTCATTAATTGTTTAATCTTGTGTTGATTCAAGCAATAAAAGTCAATGAAATCATCATCTCATTTTTACATGCCCCGATGACAGCGACAATAATAAGATTTAAAGTGATTATTGGAATGTTAAATTAAAGATAGGGGGTCGTGTGAAAATTGGTAACTTGGATACCCGCGACAAGGTAATGATTGTCGCTGAAATTGGGAATAATCACGAGGGGTCAGTTGAACTTGCCCGACAGCTCGTAGACAAAGCCGCTGATGCGGGTGTGGACGCTGTGAAATTTCAAACTTTTAAAACCGAAACATTCGTGTCTCCTGGTGACGTCGATAGATTCAATCGCATGAAAGGTTTTGAACTAACTACGGAAAACTTCGAAGAACTTGCTATTAGAGCTAGAAATAATGGTTTGCTATTTATATCGACGCCGCTTGACATGCCTAGTGCAACCTTTTTGATCAAAATAGTAGATGCATTGAAAATTGCTTCTGGTGATAATACATTTTACCCCTTAATAGAGTTGGTATCAAAAAGCGATAAACCAATAATTTTATCCACCGGTTTTGCTGATGAAGAACAAATCAAATTTTCTGCCTCTTTGATTAAGAACAATAGACCCATGAGAACCTCCTACTCTGGCTTAGCTTTGCTGCATTGCGTCTCGGCTTACCCTGTTAACCCCTCTGATGCTAATCTATCAGCCATCAGGACACTTGCTGAAAAATTTCCATCAACCACAATTGGATATTCGGACCATACCATAGGAAACGAGGCAGCTATTCTCGCTGTCGCAGCCGGAGCAAGAATTATAGAAAAGCACTTCACAATCGATAGAAATTACTCAGACTTTAGAGACCACCAATTATCAGCAGATCCAACCTCGATGGCAGAATTAGTAACAAAAATAAGAGATACTGAAATACTTTTGGGAACTGGGTCTCTCGACCCTCGCGAAATAGAGCGCGATACCGAACCTCCTGTTCGACGATCAATTGCTGCGGCCAGAAATATCGAAGCGGGTGATACTATAGTGTATAACGATATTATGTGGATTCGACCCGGAAACGGATTTTGTCCAGGCTTGGAACATCAAGTTTTGGGAAAAACATTAAAAAACTCAATCCAAATTGGTGAGCTCTTCTCCGATGAGCATTTCTCCTAGACTAGTTGATGAGAACATAAAAATATGTGTGGTATAGCCGGAGCAATTAGCCTCAAAGGACTTGATAGGAATAAAATTGACCGCTGTCTGGACCTTATGAGAAAAAGAGGCCCCGATGGCGCGGCATTTAAACCGATTTCTTTTGGTGGGAAAATTGTAACTTTGCTTTTCTCCCGCCTCGGAATTGTAGATCCAACACCACAATCAATGCAGCCATTCACCAGAGGCAATTTTACAATCATAACTAATGGTGAATTATATAATTATGTTGAACTTAGAAGAACCCTGATATCTTTTGGACATACATTCTCCACAAAATCTGATACCGAAGTAATGTTAGCTGCCTGGCAACAGTGGGGAGAAGCCTCCCTCGATAAAATGGAAGGGATGTGGGCTTTCGCTCTCATCGATACAGCCAGGGAACAATTGATATTATGTCGCGATAGATTTGGAGAAAAACCACTTTATACCTGGACCCATGACAACACCCTGTACTTTGGTTCAGAACCAAAATTTTTAGCCACTTTAGCAGGGCGTAAACCACAAATTAATGAGAGACAAATCAAACGGTATCTAGTGAACGGCTATAAATCGTTATACAAAAAACCTGCAACATATTTTGAAAATATAAATGAAGTACCCGCAGCTCATTTTATTAGAATTACAGCAACTCAGAAGATACAAACTATATGTTATTGGTCATTAAGTTATCACCCATCGCAAATTACTGAGGTCGAGGCCATCCAT
>CALIMD010000035.1 GCA_938028645.1 uncultured Alphaproteobacteria bacterium | reverse complement strand
AGTAAACGTTCAAAGAAATCAGACATTCCCAAAATTGTGGTGGCGAGAGCGCTCGCGGCAGATCCGGTCAGCATTAAGTGCCGGAGAATACAACGAAGCATATAAACTTGCCTTGGACCACATACAAACCAATCACTACACCAAAACAGAGGCGGACTGGACAGCGGGTTGGATCGCGCTCAGATACGCGGACAAGCCCATTGAGGCAGCTAGATATTTTACAATTATGTATAGCCGTGTAAAAACCCCATTAAGTAAAAGTCGCGCAGCCTATTGGGCAGGGCGGGCTTTCCAAGCTGCGTTGAAAACCGGCGTTTCAAACAGCTGGTACAATTTAGCATCAAATTACCAAACTACTTTTTATGGACAGCTTGCCAAAAAAGCTCTCTTGGTCGAATTTAGTCATTCACCATCTCCTCCAATATCAGAAATACAATACGATGACGGAATTGATATTAAATTTTATATAGAAACGATTACCGCTCTTCATTCGATCAATAAAAATAGATTGGCGCGCAAATTTCTTAAAGCATTGGCTCTATCCAATATTTCCAAAGAAAATTTCATTCGAGTAGCAACCCTTGCCAATCAAATAGGATATAGGGACATGTCAGTTTACATCGCCCGGAAAGCTGCAAAAAAGGGAATTTTTCTCATGGATATTGGCTATCCAATTATAAAACTCCCTTATAAATCGGGAGTAGAACCAGCTCTTATTTTATCGGTTATTCGACAAGAGAGTAATTTTGATAAGAAGGCAAAAAGTCGCAGAGGAGCGATGGGGTATATGCAATTGATGCCTAAAACTGCTAAGGAAATTGGCAAAATCCTGAAAGTTAATTTCACGTTAGCCCAGTTAAAAGAAAATCCAACACTAAATATTGTTCTCGGGTCAGAGTATTTGAGGAGGCTCTTAGAAAAATTCGATGGGAGTTATGTTCTCGCTCTTGCCGCCTATAATGCCGGCCCCTTAAATGTAAAACGTTGGATGAAAAATGCAGGAGACCCGAGAAAAATTGAAGTGGACGTCATAGATTGGGTAGAACGCATACCTTTTCGTGAAACCCGAAATTATGTGCAACGGGTCTTAGAAAATGTTACCGTCTACAGGAGATTATATAAAACTCATGTAAAGCAAACCGCGCGACCGGAATCCTACTGGCGTCCCCTAGGACAACACATGAGCCCCTAACCCTAATAAAGCGCGCCTGCGCAACCAAGGGCTGGGCCGATAACGGTCATCACCAGTTATTTCTTGCATAATGGACATTATTCTATGGGCCAAGTCTGTTCCAAAATCATCAATGATTTCTAATGGTCCCATCGGGTAGTTCAATCCGAGCCGCATCGCTAGATCTATATCATCGGGTGTGGCCAATTCTATTTGCGCCATTTCACAGCCTAGGTTTCCAATCATAGCCCTGATTCTTTGAGAGATAAATCCAGGCGAGTCTTTGATTACTGTCACAGCTCTTCCATTTTCATTAATGAGCGCGACAACAGAATCGATTACAGATTTAGCAGCGCCGGGCGCAGTCATTAAAGTGACCCTTTTGGATAGATCGCCAGTAGTATCTATGGCAACTATTCTGCGATAATCGAGGCCAGTCCTATGAGCAAACGAGGAACAATCTTCGCCAAATAATGCCGCAACAATAGGACTCTCCCCATCATCGGTTACAGCCATACCAGAACCTGCTAAAATATCTGAAAAAATTTCTGCATCCTCACCGATGATAACCTTAGTCGCCTTTTGTGATGAAGTTTGATAATCTGGGCTTTCTACATCGATCATATTTCCCTTGGCGTCGTATTTATAATTGCCATGACCCGTTTTACGACCAAATCGTCCCGCATCATAAAGGGATTTATGGAAAGGCACTGTTCTGATACGCGGGTCATACGAATTCTGTTCATGCATTATTAACGAGGCAGGGTAGTTCACATCCACGCCTGTTAAATCCATAAGTTCAAAAGGTCCCATCCTAAAATGTGCACAATCCCTCATAACCGCATCAACCTGCGATTGTATTGCGACACCCTCGTGCAATATATGCAAAGCTTCCGTTGTGAATGCTCGGCCGCCGGTATTCACTAAAAAGCCGGGAGCATCACGAACAACAACCGGGGTTCGCCCCATCCGTTCGCCTAATTTAACTAATCCATCGATTACCCAGTCATCAGTTGACGGGCCTCTAATTACCTCAACCAAACGCATTAATGGAACTGGATTAAAGAAGTGTAAGCCCGCAAACCTTTCTTGTCTTTCGCATGACCGTCCCAAGGAACTAATGGGTAAGGATGATGTGTTTGAAGCAATAATACATTCAGAACTAACATGCTGTTCTAATTCCTCGTAAACAGCATGTTTGATCTTCAAGTCTTCAAAAACTGCCTCTACAACTACGTTACAACTTTTAAACGCAGCAATTGAATCAACCAATATTAAATTATTTTTCATCTGACTTACGGCGTCTAACTCTAACCGCCCCTTATCTACCGACCGGTCTAGCCGCTGAAATATTAAATCCCTGCCCGCCGATGCCCCTTCTTTGTTTGCGTCAAAAAGCAAAACTTGCATTCCGCCTTGAAGCGAAACCTGAACAATTCCCTGGCCCATTGCCCCTGCACCAATTACGCCAATTGTAAAATCATCGGCATTTGCGTCAAACTTCATATCACACCATTTTATTTA
>CALIMD010000034.1 GCA_938028645.1 uncultured Alphaproteobacteria bacterium | reverse complement strand
TGTCGTCCAATTTCTAAGATCGTCACCTGATCCTGGTTTCTCAATTTTAACTACTTCTGCCCCATAATCTGCCAATACATGCGTTACCATATTGCCAGATACTAATCGAGATAAATCAAGTACCCGGATACCTTCTAATGGGACCTTTGCATCGGGGCAAAATTCTTCCTGAGACAGAAATTCAGTCATATTATTTTCTCGATCATTTCCTGCAATAATCATGTGAATACTAGAATACTAGTGATAAAATACAAATTTTAAAACCATCAAGAAAGAGCGGCGTCGAAAAGACCATGTGTCCTCTTAACCCGGGGTTATTATTGCTATATTAGTTTTTTGATTTTGTTGCGGATTCTGCGCTTTGAATAATTGATAAAACCCTAGCAACTTCCTGTTTGGTAGTATTAAAGCTTGTTACAAATCTCGCAGATATCATCCCGTCCTTTTCTCCCCAAGAATAGAACAAACAATTTTTCTTTTTTAAAATATCATTAAGCTTTGTTGGCATTTGTAGAAAAATCATATTGGTTTGAACTTCGGCTAAAAGAGTCACTGATTTAATTTTGCCCAATCCTTGGGCTAATTCACATGCTCTGCGATTCGAGTTCTCGGCAAGGTCAATCCAATAGTTTTTTTCTAGATAAGGCACTAACTGCGAGGATAAAAAACGAAGCTTGGAGAAAAGATGTCCTCCCCGCTTCCTCCTAAATTCAAAATCAGCCGCTTTAGAAGCATCAAAAAAAACTACTGCCTCTGCGGCAAAAACACCATTTTTTGTCGCTCCCAATGAAAGTATATCGACCCCAGCTCTCCAAGTGCAGTCCGCTATTTTCACGCCAGTTGCAACAATCGCATTTGCTAATCGAGCACCATCCATGTGCAGTGGTAAATTATTCGATCGACAGACTTCTGAAATTTCCGAAATTTCATCGACAGTATAAATTGTTCCTAGCTCAGTAGCCTGAGTGATACTAACTACTGCTGGTTTAGCTCTATGAACAGCAGGAGCTGGCGAATGGTTTTCTAGCCTGCCGCGCAAATTTTTGGCAGAAAATTTTGCGTTTTCTCCCTCTAATAAAGAAAGCTTGCCACCCCCTATGTAAAATTCAGGGGCAGCACATTCATCTTCTTCTATATGTGATTTAGCATGACAAAAAACTTGTCCGTAAGGTGGGGAGACAGTTGCTAATGCCAGAGCATTTGCTGCAGACCCTGTGGCGACAGGATAGATCAATACTTCTCGTTCGAATATTTCATTTGCAACTAATTGCAATTTTTCGGTATAGGGGTCCTCACCATAAGGCATACTGGAAATGTTTGCCGCTTCAGTTAAAGACGTTAAAATTTTGGGGGCAACTCCAGCGGTATTATCACTGGCTAGATTAATAACTTTTTCCAAACTTCAAAACCAATCTTAGTTTATCGTGGCTGAAATTTTAATTCGCCAATTTGTTTTCCAGTCTCTGCATCGAATACCAGAATATGGGAAACGCCATTTTTGGGGTCTACTTCTATAAATACCTTGCTGCCATCGGCAGTAATACGATTGAGCTTAGCGTCTTCAGCAATATCAACTATCGTGGTCCAAGGTCTTACTGTGCCATGTGAAGACTTATCGATTGCCCGGCTAGCTATTGTATAGACAACCACAAACAAGCCTACAACAATCATAATTCCCATCAAAACAACCAGGATCGTCAAAATTCGTATAGATTTTGATTTTGGGTTCTTCAGATTACTCTCAGTTTGGTTTAAGTTTGTTTCCATGGCTTCTTTCAGCAAAACTCAATTAGAAATTAGTGTAGAGGAAACTGATCTAAACTCCAATAGACCCGTGCGTTTGGATCGTTGGTTAACTGACCGTATCGCCAATAACCCTGACTTTCCCAAAATTTCACGAACACAGTTAAAAAATCTAATACACAGCAAATGCGTGAAGTGTGGTGACAAAATAATAGAAGATCCATCACTTCCTATTAGATATGGCCAAACCTACACTATTCAGGTTCCTGAACCAAAACCGGCAACACCTCAGCCAGAAAATATAAAGTTGGATATAGTGCATGAGGATGAACATTTAATTGTGATCAATAAATCGGCTGGTATGGTAGTTCATCCCGCACCCGGCTCTTCAAAGGGGACAATGGTCAACGCGCTTCTTTCGCATTGTGGAAACACTCTTTCTGGTATTGGGGGTGTACGAAGGCCAGGCATCGTCCATCGACTGGACAAAGACACTACTGGATTATTGGTAGTGGCAAAATCAGATGAAACTCATCAAAACCTTGTACATCAATTTGCTGCCCGAACGATTAAAAGAACCTACGAGGCAATGATATGGGGCGTCCCAGATAAACCAACCGATAGAATATGTTTTCCTATTGGGCGCAGCCGCGCAAATAGAAAAAAAATGGCTGTTGTTCCGAAGGGTGGGAAAAAAGCGGCAACTAACTATGTATTAGGAGAGCAATTTGGTGTCACTGCAAGTTTAATTGCATGTGAACTCGAGACAGGAAGAACACATCAAATTCGTGTTCATCTAAACCATATAGGACATTCGTTAATTGGCGATCCACTTTATGGAAATAGCAGAAAGATATCTAACAGAGACGATCCTAGCTTAAAATTTGCAAAGGAATTTAAACGCCAGGCGCTTCATGCAAAATCCCTGGAGTTCGTTCATCCACTCAAACACGAGCGGATTCGTTTTTCAGTTCCATTACCAAGTGACATGCAAACCCTCCTGGAAGCTTTGAGAAGGTCCTTATAACTAATCACAAAGGGAATTAAAACATCGATAAAGACAATTGATGGGGGAAATAAACCATGGTGCAAATTTTCATAAAAAAGTTGAAAAAACCCTTTAAAATGTTAGTATCATTCCCCATATAATGTTTGGGATTATATCTTTCACGCGTTGTGGTGAGTTCTAGGAGTAAGAAAATGGCGTCCAATATTGCCGTAATGCCAAAAATTAGTGTTGAGGGAAATCTCTCTAGATACTTAGAAGAGATACAAAAGTTCCCTATGCTACAAGCATCAGAAGAATATATGCTGGCGCGTAGTTGGCGAGAGCATGATGATACTGAGGCAGCTCACAAACTAGTCACTAGTCACCTTAGATTGGTAGCCAAAATCGCTATGGGATATCGCGGCTATGGTTTACCGGTGGCGGAATTAATTTCTGAGGGTAACATAGGGATGATGCAAGCGGTTAAGCGTTTCGATCCTGAAAGAGGGTTTCGCCTAGCAACCTATGCGATGTGGTGGATCAAGGCATCCATACAAGAATACATCTTACACTCTTGGTCCTTAGTTAAAATCGGTACAACCGCAGCCCAGAAAAAACTATTTTTCAACCTACGAAAATTAAAAGGGCAAATGCAAGCCATAGATGATGGAGATTTGTCACCTGAAGTCATCACAGCCATCGCAACTAGACTTGATGTCTCCGAAAAAGATGTTGTCAGTATGAACGGCAGGCTCTCTGGTCCCGATCACTCACTAAATGCGCCGAAAATAGCAGATGGTGATGGCGAATGGCAGGATTGGCTGGAGGACGAGGGCAAAAACCAAGAACAGATATTGGCCGAAACTGAAGAATTAGATGCAAGGACCAAGTTATTGAACGAGGCTATGGAAAAACTCGATAGTCGTGAGCGCCATATTTTATCTCAACGAAAGCTAATTGATACGCCGAGAACACTGGATGAGCTGAGTAAAGAATATAGTGTAAGTAGGGAACGGATAAGGCAAATCGAAGCGCGTGCTTTTGAAAAACTACAAAAACATATAAAAGAGTTGGCGGTTAATAATAATCTTTGGCCTGAATAATATTTAGTCGTTCTCTAAGTTACTCACCTTTGTCAGTATTTGGTTTGGTGTCATTATTTCCAGAGACACCATCACCCCATTCATCAATTAGCTTAGCTTGCCGCCTTTTCAACCTGTCAACTGATAGTTCTATCCTCGCCGATAAAAACAAGGCTACAATCGATGGGGCTATTAAAAATATCGTCCAACCAGCTGCGGCAGCCCCAAGAACCATCAACCAGCTAAACGGGTCGGCAAAAAGGCTAAAAGCCATGTCAAACGAATGATCCTTTGTCCATAACATTGTCAGTAATGGCAATAGACCCAAGAAATTCATACAACCTACACTTAACGTTTTATATTTTTCTCTCCGCCTATCGGTTGCATAGGCGATAAAACTGGGTATCATTCCTGCTATCAAAACCAAAACTGTTGGCAGTGTAAACACCAGTAAACCAACAATAATTAGTATTATTATTGCCTTTGTAGAAGATGCGCTAGCAGAGCTAGTTGCCATGGTTTATTAACTTCCTCATTTTAATCCTTTTCATACAAATATGAAACGGCGATTTACACCAAATAAAGCATTACAAAAACGGTTGCACCGATACTACCAATTACACCAGAGATGACAGCAGCGACTTGCTCACCTAATTCTCCGGCTAAATTCTCTTTTTGTTCTAGACCAATATCCATTCTATGAATTTGAGCCGAACACTGTTTATATTCTTGTTGGGCCTTGCGATAATTTTCTTTATCGAGATCTATCACTTTATGATCATCTAGAATTCGCATTAGTGCTACGATGAAGCCTGTTTCTGAGGCTTGCACAACCTGACGTTCCATCTGCTCTCTGAGTCGTATATTATTAAATGCATCGACGGCAGGTTGGGTGAGATCTTTTAGCCACAAACAAAGATTAGGAGCCGATCCATTGCTATAAACCGACTGGACTCGCGCTAAAATTCTCATTACTTTTAGGGCTTCATCAGCCGGTCTATCATCTTTGTGTGTTAATGGTCGTAAAATTCGTTCATCAATATGTTCTGAATGCGCGGCTAAAAAGGCCGCTATGTGCCTGTCTATTGGCATCGGCGGTAGGTTTTCGTCATGTGCCACGGCTTCCAACGCCGGTATTAATTCAGATGTCTGTGTGATATAAAGATGTTCAATCATTGGACTAATGCAGTGACCATAAGGGTTAAGCTCGTATAGGCAACGTTCGATGCCAAACCCAGGACCGGGTAGCGCTACCATAGGTTGGATTTTTTCTAAAGTGCCATAAATATTCATTAATTCTGTTTTCACACGTCCTTGAAGCGCAAGCCACTGCTTCAGAATTCCCGAAGTGATAAGATCTTCAACTTGTTTTCTTAAAATATCATCTTGAAAAACAACGGCAAGTGTCGGACCAATACCATCTATGTGGCTAGCAAAACCTTTATGTCGGATGGGTCCTGAAGCATCCAAGGCCATAACAACTTTCGCAACCAGTCTTGCGTCATCAGCCCTAGGGCTCGATTGAATCGCCTGCGCCGTGCCCGCCGCCTTATTCAGATTATTCAAAATAACCTCATCGTTAAGACTTCGGCGGATCCAAGTATCAAAATCTTGTCCCCTAATAACATCGCCAGCTATTGGCCAATTTAAACTTAAGCCATGAGCAGCCGATCTCACGTTTTCATGGTCAAACCCACCAATTGGTATTGGTCTAGCTGCTTTTGCAGGAAGTTTAACCTGTTTGGGTGTTAGTCTTCGACCACTTACCCATAACTGAACATCTGCTAGTGGCCATCTTTCCGCTAAATCATCCGTTAATAATCCTCGCAATAGCTCCATCATATTCATTTGAATACGATGATTTCCTACAATATTTGCATACGACCCTGTATTGATTCTATTTAGCATAAAACTGTATGGATCATCTATTTTTGGAACGGGATTCCGGCCAATTAAGAGACTCAAAAGTGTTACACCCAAGGCAAAAAGGTCATCTGCCGGCGTTCCCACACCCCGCCCCGTTTCTACTGCTAGGCCACACTCTAAACTCTCAAATATTAATGGTTGATTATATCCAGGAGGAGCTGAAACACATTCACCCAACATAATTAGTCTGGCACTATCATCACTGTAAAAAAGATTCGAGGGTCTGATATTACGATGCGTTAAGCCCCGCGTTGCAAATTCGCGCAACGTCGCAACAGCAGGGGTTAAGAAACCGCTTATTATCTGATCATCCGTCAATGGCGTAATTACAGATTCCATCGTTTCAAAAACCCGACTACCAGCCGGTTTTTCAAAAATCAGCACCGGCTGTCGTCGGCCTGAAGATGCCCAATTCACAACACCTGAGTCTATACACTTCACTAGACCAGTGCCTGGAAATCCATCTAACGCTGTAATCTGGTCCATTCGCATCGGAATGCTCGGCTCACAGATCATTGCCATTAAGTCACCCTGGGGTTCTCCAAGGTTTTTGCAATCAAAAGCTTTTCCAGAGGGGACATCATACCCAACTAGCGGCACTGAGTCGTCAATTTCAAATAATTCTTTTAGAATTACTGTTGCCAATGGTCTGCCCCCAAAAAGTAATTTTTTAAGTAGCCACTACAGTTTTTCTTGTGAGTATCTCATGTGATTCTCAGTCGGTAAATGGGTCTTTAACTAAAATGGTATCCTCACGCTCAGGACTAGTCGACAAGAGTGCAACCGGTGCTTCTATGAGTTCCTCTATTTGTCGTATGTATTTTATCGCATTTCCCGGAAGCTCAGCCCAAGAACGAGCTCCACAGGTACTTTCTGACCATCCCTCCAAAGTTCTATAGATCGGTTTGACTGCTGCCTGTTGACGGGTTCCACTTGGGAAATAATCTATTACCTCTCCATCAAGTTCATATGAATCACAAACTCTCAATTCATCGAATCCATCTAAAACATCTAATTTGGTAAGTGCTATTCCCGTAATTCCAGATGTCTTGATAGCTTGTCGCACCATTACTGCATCGAACCATCCACAACGACGTTTTCGGCCAGTGACAACTCCAAATTCACGGCCACGTTCACCAAGCGTTTGTCCTATCGAATCCGTAAGCTCACTTGGAAAAGGACCACTACCCACTCGCGTAGTATATGCTTTTGTAATACCGAGAACATACCCAATAGTAGTCGGACCAGTCCCTGATCCTGTTGCCGCCTGGCCTGCAATAGTGTTCGAGGATGTGACATATGGATAAGTTCCATGATCGACATCAAGCATAACCCCTTGAGCTCCCTCAAATAAAATCCGCTTATCCATGCGACGAAACTCATCTAACCGACGCCAGACAGGTTGGGCAAACTTTAAAATATTAGGCGCTAAATTCTGGAGGTACTCATACGCTTCCTCAACAGAAGCTATTTCTTCGCCAGCTTCTCTTAAGAAAATGTTATGATAAGAAAATTGCTCTTTAAGCTTCAATAGCAAATCATCTGGATCATTAAGATCAGAAACCCTAATCGCGCGTCGAGCAACCTTATCCTCGTAGGCGGGACCAATACCTCTTCCGGTAGTCCCTATTTTCTTCTCCCCACGTATCACCTCCCGCGCTTTATCAATACGGCGATGAATATCGAGAATAAGAGATGCATTATCTGCTAGTATAAGGGTCTCAGGTGAAATATTGACGCCTTGGTCAGTAACTATCTTTATTTCATCTAGAAGTGCTTGAGGGTCGACCACTACACCAGAGCCAATCACCGACATTTTTTGGCGAACTATGCCTGAAGGCAACAAGCTTAATTTATATGTTTTATCGCCGACTACCAGAGTGTGTCCTGCATTATGGCCACCTTGAAAACGAACCACAACATCGGCTCTTTCAGATAACCAATCAACAATCTTACCCTTACCTTCATCGCCCCATTGAGCTCCAATAACAACTACATTTCGCATCTATTTATCCTAGATAAAATTTCTATTTTTTAATTTAGGTAGCCTCGACTTGTCCATTTTTCAAAAAATGGGAGCAACCTAAACGTTCTGCCTCTGTTCGTTCATCAATGATATCTTCAAGCCCAATGACCGTTAACCAACCAGCCGCCTGAAAATCCATTATAATTTTTCTATTTGTGTTAACCGGAATTAATAATCTATTTTTTTTTGTTGGCTCATTCAAGGCCCTCAATAAGGTCTCTATGTATAGCGAAAACCCACAAGAACTCTGCGACGAGCCGTCTTCTAGCGAATAACGCCCCCCTCTGCCCAGTTCACCTCTAATCCCCCTCGAAAAGAAACTAAAACCAATACCATTATAGTATTCGAATCCGCGATTTTCTATTGGGTCTATGGTTACTTCCGCTATATCACTTTCAGATGATATTAATGAAGCTACATTCTCCAAACGGTCTATTATTTCTATTACTTCAATCGGTAATGTTAGTTCGCGAAGTTTTTTTATACCGACCTCCCACGCACCAACTGTAGTCATTATATTACTTAGAAGAATCGCATTTTTACCCGCAAGACCTTCCACAGCTTTTATATCTTTTCGATCCAAGGCCCCCCTAAGCTCTAGTGAAGAAGTGGGATCCAAGCCTACTGATCTAAGAATCAATGGAATAAGCGCCGGTGCGGTTATATCGATAGAAATATTTTTTGTACCCAAGCTTTTTAATGCATCAAGGGCGATTTGAATCACCTCTAGATCAGCTGTTACAGTGTTTGGGCCAATAAGTTCCGCTCCTACCTGGACTAATTCACGATCCGGGTTAAGATTATCTGGATGGACTCGAAGTACTTCCCCAGAATAACATAATCTTAGTGGACGTTCCAGATGGGCAAGCCGAGTAGTCGCTATGCGAGCCACTTGCACCGTCATATCCGCTCTTATTCCCATCATTTTTCCTGATACTGGGTCCATTAAACGGAAAGAGTTTTCTGTCATAGATACTCCAGCACCATTAAACAGCGAATCTTCAAATTCAACCAATGGAGGTTTGATTCGCTCGTATCCGTAAGCCTCACACCGTTCTATAATAGAATGAACAATAAAAGATTCATGGGCAGCCATTGATGGGAGTTGGTCTTTAAAACCTGCAGGCAATAAGGCCCTGTGGGGCAACCTATTTTTTTCGATAAGTGACAAAATATAGCCCCTTCGACCAAAAATCTAATCAGTAATAATGTCCTACAGATTTTTTCATACGCCGGCAACAGCGAGGATTATTAATTCACTGTTGACGGATGATTTTTTTAAGCCAATCCTTAAGTTGTATACAATTTTTTTGAAAATTTGGGCTAGCTGGAGAAAGTGTATGACCAATTGCGTTCATGACCACAGTCGATGGGGAAGTGGAGATCAAATTGGAGCGGCAGGGCACTTTCTAACTCCAGAAAAGACACTTTCTGCACTAAAAAAAGTGCAACAAGGTCGTATTATTGATCTCAGCCATACCATCGAAATGGGCGCTCCCTTTATGGCCCCTAACCAGACCCCTTACATAATTTCATCTTCTGCAACAGCTAAGAATAGTATGAAAATTCGAGAACAGATGGGGGCAAAAAATAAAGTAGGTGCAAATCTAGAGCGTATTGAGATGACAACCCACGTTGGCACACATATCGACTCGCTTGGTCATTTTTCAATTGGAGAACATCTTTATGGAGGGCACACAATTGAGGATAGTGTTGGTGACTGGGGACTTCTTAATTTGGGAATAGAGAATGTCCCCCCAATAATAACCAGGGGTATTTGTTTGGACGTATCAGGGCTGGATGGAGGAGATCATCTCGAAGCTGGACGAGCGGTCACTACCGAGGATTTGAAGAGAGTATACGATACTGCCAAAATAAATCCACAAAAAGGAGATATAGTCTGCCTGAATACCGGATGGGGTAAGTATTTCATGTCAAATAATGAGAAATATTTGGCTGGTGAGCCTGGCCTCGATTTAAATGCCGCCCAGTGGCTTACAAAACAAGATGTTATCGCTATCGGAGCTGATAATATGGCAGTAGAGGTGCTTCCAGGCACCAATCACCCCGAGATAATGATGCCAGTTCATCAGCATTGCTTGGCCGAGGCAGGCGTTCATCTTGTTGAAAATTTAAGTTTGTCTGAGCTAATTAAGAACGGGATTTCCGAGTTCTGTCTAATAATGCTTCCAATAAAACTAAAAGGGGCCACTGGCTGCCCCGTGCGGCCAATCGCTGTCATTTAAAAGCTGGGTTTTAGGAAGGAAATCGTATTGCATTTACCCTTACAACCTGAGGCAAAGCACGAACAGCAGATAACACTTTATCATTAATATTACCTTCTATTTCTACAAGCGCCAGAGCCTCACCCCCGCTATCGCGACGTCCCAAATGAAAAGTAGCGATATTTATTCCCTCATTTCCTAATAGCGTTCCCAGCGCCCCTATAAAACCAGGTTTATCGTAATTCCTAATATAGAGCATTCTCTCTGCAAACTCTGCCTCTACTTTAATACCTTGTATATCGATAAGCCGCGGCTCTGTCCCAGCAAACAAGGTACCTGCGATCACTCGAGTACGGGTTTGCCCTTCTACCGTCAATCTGAGTAGCGTTTGATAGTCACAAGGTCTTTCATGGCGGACCGTACTGAAAGCAATTCCCCGATGCTTTGCTATTATTGGAGCGCTAACCATGTTAACTGTATCCATATTTGGCTTCAGAAGACCAGATAAAGTAGCTGAGACTATTGGTGCACCGTTTATCGAAGACGCCAAACCTTCGAACTCTATTTTCACTGATTTTATAGCATCATCGCCCACCTGGCCGACAAAACTTCCCATTAACTCAGCTAACCTCATGTAAGGTTTTAGAATTGGTGCCTCTTCTGCCGAAACAGCCGGCATGTTCAGCGCATTAGAGATTGCTCCAGTTAAAAGATAATCCGACATTTGCTCTGCTATCTGAAGTGCAACCTTTTCCTGTGCTTCAATGGTAGCTGCCCCTAAGTGGGGTGTCGCAATTAGACCAGGAACACCAAAAAGAATATTTTCCTTAGCTGGCTCGGCAGCAAAAACATCAAGAGCAGCGCCCGCAACATGTCCATTTTCAAGCGCAGTCTTTAAATCAGTTTCTACAATGAGACCCCCGCGCGCGCAGTTTATAATCCTAACACCTTTCTTCATCTTCATTATTGAATCTGCATTCACCAAACCTTTGGTTGAGTCCGTCAACGGAGTGTGGAGAGTGATAAAGTCGGACTCACTAAATAGTGTTTCTTCATCAACCTTGCGAACTCCTAGTTCTATAGCTCTGTCTTCTGATAAATATGGGTCAAATGCTAAGACTCGCATCTTAAGACCCTGTGCTCTATCAGCAACAATTGAACCAATATTGCCGCAACCAACTATCCCTAAATTTTTCCCAGTAAGCTCCGTTCCCATAAAACTAGACTTTTCCCATTTTCCGGCCTGGGTTGATCTATCCGCTGTGGTAATTTCACGTGCAAGACTGCAAATCATTGAAATAGCATGTTCAGCTGTCGTCACAGCATTTCCGAAAGGTGTATTCATCACAACAACCCCAGCTGCTGATGCCGCGTCAACAGCAATGTTGTCAACACCGATACCGGCACGTCCAACGACTTTTAAGTTTTTTGCCTTAGCAATAACTTCCGCGGTCACCTTTGTTGCCGAACGTATAGCCAGTCCGTCATAGGTTTCAATTTCTGATAACAGCTGTTCGTGGGTTAACCCTATTTTCCTATCTACTTCCAATCCTCTAGATTCAAAAATCTCAGTAGCATTCGGACTTAATTCGTCACTTATTAAAACACGAGGCATAAAGTTTTTCCTTTGATATTTTACCTAGTACGAGGATTTGACTTCCTCGTAGGCCCAATCAAGCCACGGCAATAAAGCCGAAATGTCATCTACTTCAACTGTTGCCCCCCCCCAAATTCGTAACCCGGGAGGAGCATCACGGTAACCATTAATATCGAAAGCTGCCGAATTTTCTTCTAAAATAGATTCAATTTTTTTAGGGACAGCAACCTGATCTTCTTTTCCCAAAGATTGAAACCAGGGGTCCACGATCTGCAAGCAAATAGACGTATTGGATCTGGTATCTGGAAATTTTGCTAAAAAATCTGCCCAGTAACTATCCTTAACCCAATGTTCAATGGTCGATAGATTATTATTACTTCTTTGAATGGAGACCTCAATACCTCCTATCTCTTTGATCCAG
The DNA here is from genome assembly GCA_938028645.1 of uncultured Alphaproteobacteria bacterium. Taxonomy (GTDB): domain Bacteria; phylum Pseudomonadota; class Alphaproteobacteria; order Thalassobaculales; family Thalassobaculaceae; genus UBA7326. Next base: position 2,810 of record CALIMD010000034.1, on the reverse strand, counting down.
TTTAAAGCATCCAACGTATCTTCGACGCAAATCATTGAAGGTGTGTTAATTGTCGCACCTTTAAAAATTGCCTCATTTAGCGACCCTTTTGATTTTAATCTAAAGATCTTTGGAATCGGCCATTCTGGTGTGTAAGTTTCTAATCGCTTTATCGCCCTCGGTCCTAGGATAAGCATGCCATGAGCACCCTCTCCGCCGAGTACTTTTTGCCAAGAGAAAGTTGCAACATCAATCTTATGCCAGGGGATTTGTTGCGAAAAAACTGCACTGGTGGCATCACAGATCGTTAATCCCTGCCTATCAGAAGGAATCCAATCCCCGTTAGGAACTCTTACGCCCGATGTCGTTCCATTCCACGTAAATACCACATCATGAGAAAAATCGATTAAACTTAAGTCAGGGATAGCACCGTAATCTGCGGAAAATACTCGAGCTTCTCTCAATTTTAGCTGTTTTGTAGCATCCGCCACCCACTCATTGCCAAAACTTTCCCATGCCAGGAGGTCCACTGGTCTTTCACCAAGTAGGGACCACATGGCCATTTCAATGGCACCTGTATCAGATGCAGGAACTATTCCTACAAGCCTGTCCTCTGGAAGTTCTAAAATCTCACGAGTTAATGTTATGACATCGCTCAATTTTTTTTTCGCTGTAGTCGATCTATGCGATCGCCCAACACAAGCTCCGTTCAAAACCGCGGGGGTCCAACCCGGCCGTTTAGCACACGGACCAGACGAAAAAAAAGGGACCTTCGGCAAAGCCGTTGGTTTCATTACATATTCCTTCGAATTACACACCACTTGGCGGGAAGCGGTCACCCACACTCTACCTATGCTCATCGCACAAGAAGTCAATTACTTTTTTCATATAATATCACGGTTTCTTTCATTTAATTTATGGGTTTAGAACCAAAAACTGCCCGAAAAAAGGAATGTCTGAGCTATTATTGAAACGACATTTATTGGCATGGATATTGCTAGTAATTCGCAGGTGGAAAGTTTACTTGGAGCACAAAATGTCGGACGTTTATGCTAATAAATATAAAGGGATAAAAGTTGATACAAAATCATCGATGAGCGAAGCGGGCGATATCTCTGGCGTCAGTCATTTGGGCTTTGCCTATTCTGATAACGACGCGCCGAAAACAAATAATAATGGGTTAGATGCCAATCAAAGATTAATGAAATCCCTCCCAGATGAAATACAGTTAGCCGTTTCTGAGTGGGCCCTTCAATTGAAACATGTACCCTGGAAATTGAGGCGGCGCGCGATAAAACGATTCTCTGAGTCATTCGCAGATAATTTTTTGAATATCATGCCTGAATTGAATGATGAGGAGTGCGAGAGCCTAGCTCTTTTGGGGCTTACCTGCCTTCTGGAGGAATTAGATACCGGAGCCCCTGTAACAAATCAACATCAAGCACAATGCTACCTTGAGAGCTTTCACGACTATCACAAATCGTTAGGGGAAGCTTTTTTGATGACGCGAGAAAAAAACAATAGTTCGCTGCATTAGCAGTCTATAAACCAGTGCGATTTGCCAACTATTCGGCGATAGATTACTCTTCGTCATCGGAGGGGCCTTTTGTTACATACTGGTCAATTGAGCCAAAAATCGATGTACCCTCGTCATCTTGAACATCCAACTCAATTCGATCGCCATATTGCATAAATGGCGTTTCTGGAACTCCATTATTTATTGTTTCAATCATTCGTATCTCAGCAATACACGAATAACCATGCCTTTGGTCTGCGTTGGAGACTGTTCCAGAACCAATTATTGTGCCTGCCCCCAATGGTCTTGTTTTAGCCGCATGTGCTACTAGCGCGGGAAAATCGAAGGTCATATCCACTCCTGCATTCACCCATCCAACTTTACGCCGATTTAAATACACCAACAAGGGTAAGTGTAATTTGCCATCACGCCAATATTTTCCTAATGAGTTGACGGTGACAGCAACAGGAGCGAACGATGTTGGCGGTTTTCCATGGACAAAACCAAAACCTTTTCCTAATTCTTCGGGGATAAGATTACGCAGACTGATATCGTTCAAAAGCATAAGAAACTTGATATGCGTTAATGCTTGCTTCGGGCTCACCCCCAAGGGTACATCATCAACAATAACTGCTAGCTCTCCCTCAAAATCTACCCCCCAGCTTTCGTCTTTTATGTATATTGGGTCCGTAGCCCCTAAAAAACTATCTGATCCACCCTGATACATAAGTGGATCCGCCCAAAAACTATCTGGCATAGAAGCTCCTCTGGCCCTCCGCACCAGCTCCACGTGGTTCACATAGGCAGATCCGTCCAGCCATTGATAAGCTCGAGGTAGCGGTGCCATCATTACATTAGGGTCATACGGCATACTGTCCAATATTGCTTCGCTATTGAGACGCTTGTTAATTTCCATGAGCTGAGGTTCAATCTTCGTCCAATTTTCTATAGCTGATTGAAAAGTGGGGGCCACATCTGTGACAGACTTTATTTTAGTCAGATCCTCACTAACCAACACCAGAGTGCCGTCTCTGCCAACTCCCTTTAGTGATCCCAGTTTCACAGCAACACCTTTTAGCTCTCTTTCCAAGAATTCACATAGTCTAGGTTTTCCACAGAAGAAGGTAGCTCGGAGACCTCTAATGCATCTCGTGTATCAATCATAATTGCATACTCATCTGTAGCAGGTTTTGACGGTTTTAACATATTTTTTAAAGCTTTCGGATGAGGGCCATGGGTAAATCCACTCGGATGAAAAGTCATCATCCCTGCCTCTATATTATCACGGCTAAAAAAATCACCCGCATGGTAGAAT
>CALIMD010000033.1 GCA_938028645.1 uncultured Alphaproteobacteria bacterium | reverse complement strand
AAACGGTTAATAGTCTCATTTTTGGTGATTGGTAAACTTGAGACGGGAGGTTCAGGTGCGTGCTCGGACCATTCGGATAGATCTTCCCATATATTCAGAGAACTCGCTTTAAGCGTGGAGCTTGTTTTTGGATTTACTCCTAATACTTCTAAGACTATGGGGGCCCAAACCCAGCCGCAATGGCCCATTAACTCCGATATTGAAATTACTTTCTCTTTATTGGAACAGAAGTTAAGTTCTTTTAATAATGTTTCTGCTGCGTCCAGTAAAACTAGTGCTTTATCAAATCCGTTTTCTGGAATGGGCAGGTTCAATACCCTCGCTATCCCTTGAGGGGTGGGGACGCAGAATTCAGCCGGTTTTGCAAAAGCAAAAAGTTCTAGGAGGTCAAAACATAAGAAAGGTTTGCATTTGAGCCGGATTGTTGTTGCTTTCGAATTACAAAGTAATGGGGGATGTTCATTGATCTTTCCCAAAGCGTTGTTGTGAGAAATTCTTTCAATCTCTCCATCTTGAGAGATCCATATACTATCTTCTGCTTCAGTTAGCAGTGTTGGAGGCGGCCAGTTTAGATTTGTTAGTTTATTATTTTGATCCATACCCAAGTTGGGGTATTGGTAAATCTTTTCCATGTCAATAAGAGCAATAAGGTTATTGATCAGTTTTGGTAAATCGTTACACTTTTTATTCTGATATAGGCCCACTTTATCTCTGATTCTGGGCCTGGATTAATATTTTCAATTAATTAAACGTGCAGCATATGGATATAATTGATAAAAAAATAGCCACCCACTTACAAAACAATGCTCAAATAACGCATAGGGAAATTGGCATTGAAATCGATTTGCCCACGTCGACTGTGAACGACCGCATTCGTCACCTTATTAAAAACCGGACCATCACTCAGATCATAAAAGTTAACCCTATCAAAGCAAAGCTTGTTATCCTCGCTTACATCTCGGTACTAATAGATTGGTCTAAGTCAAAAGAAAACTTTGGATTCGCAGTGAAAAATATTCCAGAAATCATTGAGTGTCACAGTGTGACCGGTGATTGGTCTTATCTTCTAAAAGTTAGAGCGAGAGATAATGCGCACCTCGAGGATATTATTTCTAATCAAATTAAAGCCTTCCCGGGAGTGACACGTAGCGAAACAATATTTGTTTTGGATACTGTTAAAGAGACTACAGAATTACCCTTAGATATTTCAGACTAGCTTCATTAGCCAATGGAAAATTACTCAATCATATAGCGACGCCCTAAAACCGAGGTTGGAATTTACATTTTGTTAATTTGCACTAAATTCTGGTTAGGAACTATTTGAGTGTAGTGGAGAGAAAATGTTAATAAAACGCGGGCGAGATTGGGAAATAAATCAGCGTGAAGTCACAGATGAGGCGCTTTTTTTAAATCGTCGCAGTTTTATTAAATCAATTACAGCGGGGGCAATTTTAGCTCCAAGTATGGTTGGATTTGGTTCAAGTGCGAATGCCAAAAAGAAAAAGATGGAAATTGATCCAACCGCCTCTCTCTATCCAGTAAGGCGGAATGACCGATATACGGTTAAAAGAGCAATAAGCGATGAATACGATGCTACGACTTATAATAATTTTTATGAATTTGGGTCGCACAAGAGTATTTACAGGGCAGCCGAGGCCTTAAAAACAAGGCCTTGGACAATTAGTATTGATGGGCTAGTCGAAAAAAAACAGCTTATAGACTTCGATAAACTTATAAATAGTATGCCATTGGAGGAAAGGGTCTATCGACATAGATGCGTTGAAGCGTGGTCAATGATTGTTCCGTGGACTGGTTTTCCGCTTGCGAGGTTGATGGAATTGGCCAAACCACTTTCTAGTGCGAAATTTCTCGTAATGGAAACAATGATGGATCCCGAAACGATGCCTGGCCAAAAGCAGCACTGGTATCCATGGCCGTACTCGGAAGGCTTGACCATTGAAGAAGCGAAAAACGAGCTCTCTTTCCTGGTAACTGGCGTTTATGGCAAGCCACTACCCAATCAAATGGGGGCACCCCTGAGGCTTGCAGTTCCTTGGAAATATGGGTTCAAATCAATAAAATCGATCACAAGGTTTAGCTTTACCAACAAGCGGCCAGTTTCTTTTTGGGAGCGCATACAACCGAAAGAATATGGGTTCTGGGCAAATGTAAATCCAGAAGTAAGGCACCCACGGTGGAGCCAAGCGACAGAAAGAACACTCTCTGGTCCGAGGGTGCCCACGCAATTATATAACGGGTACACAGAGTTTGTGGCAGATATCTACAAAAACTTGAGTAGTGAAAAATTGTTTATGTAAACTGTAGGTTATTTAAAACTTATATCTCGGTAATTTACCTAAACATTTGATGATAGCTTGGTTTTCTCTAACTAGGCGTTTAGCCATAGTTTTCCACATAAATTTATCCCGATTGATTTTTCTAGATCTTCTAACATTGCCATCGGTTGCCGACTCAAAGGGATTTATGCCGTCATTAATGTGGCGCAACATAATTTGGTTTTCTCTCATCGACTTTTGAAATGATTTAGAGGTGTTGTTTAGAATTTTTTTCTTGTGGAAAAGAAGATAAGCAATATCCCAATTAGATAGTTTACATGTTTTAGGATCTAAACGAACTGTATCTATACCAAGAAAAAATTTGGTACTTAGAAAAATAACAAGCGAACTTGCAATCACAATTTTTCCAGTACGTCCAAATAGTTTTCTATACGGGAATTCAAGTACCTTATCTAACAATGTAGGCTTATCAGTTTTTGGTTTGACGGCCATTACTTCGAATTTTCACTTTCGGGGTAGAATAGAGCAACCAGTAATAACTCATACACCCCAGTCGATTAAAAGTCTCCCCCTCTATTTTATTGAACCCAAACTTTTCTTTGCGGTAAAATCAAAGATCTCGATAAGTTGGCGCTAATTCGATTAATATATTATAATGGTTGGTAGTATTTTAGTGCATTATCATGGAATAACGCCGACTGATCTCTGATTGAAAAACTTGATGCTATATTCTTGAAATTCTGAAAGATTGTGTCGAAACTGTCGCACAATCCATCCACAGGAAAGTTAGATGCAAACATACATCGTTCTACTCCAAATGTAGCAATTGCATCTTTAATTATACGATTATTTTCTTGTGGGTTCCATTGATGACCAGATACTCCTATGCCGGATAATTTAATTGCAGTGTTCGGTTGGAAAGCAAATTCTTGAATAGCGGATCGCCATCTATCGAGGCCCTTTAGAGTTCTGTCGGAAGGAAGCCCTGTATGGTTCAAGATAATTAGCGTATCTGGAAAATCTCTCGCTAACATTGCGGCTTCGCCGAGATGCCACCAAGGTGTCTGCAGGTCATAGTGTAAATTATGTTTGAGTAAATTTTTATAACCATTCCTAAAATTTGGATCCCCCATCGATCCCGGAAGATTAGGTTTAAATTCCGCAAATGATGGGCAGGATTTTGGTTTTTGGCGGACAGATCTGCTAATGGGAAATTGTTTGTGATCAGTTAGTACTTGGTCTACGTTATCATTTTCAAACCAAATTTGGCCAACTAGCGCATTTGGAAAACCATATTTTTCGTAATAGTTTTGAACCCAAGCTGTTTCGCCTATGGGATCCGCAGCATCCCATTCGGTTTCCACATAAATACTTTTGACAATTTGGTGAGTGCCCCAGTCGTGTTTGTAATCTTCCAAAAGATAGTTTTTACAGATTTTTGAATAATCCCCATACCTAAAACTCTTAATATTATGTCGTCCGTCTAGCCATGGATGTTTCTTTAGAGACAGATCCCAGAAATGATGATGCGCATCTATGATCGTGGGTATTGTCATTGGTCAAAAGCCCTATTGAAAAGTTTACTGTTATTCCAGTGCTATAAAGTAGTGTTACAGAATTTACATATAAAATATAGGCGACTTATTAAGTCATTCCTAATAGATGAAATTGCTTTTTATTATAGATCATTTAAAAGTCCCGTAAATTTTAATAATGAGTTTGCTTTAGGTTTTAGAAGTCTGGTAGATTCCCGACTTCAGTCTTAAGGGAGAATGTATTTCAATGAATGGCGCAGAATCACTAGTTCGCACTTTAGTCAAATCGGGTGTCGAGATTTGCTTCACAAACCCTGGCACTTCAGAGATGCACTTCGTTGCCGCATTAGATCACGTCGACGGAATGCGCTGTGTGCTAGGCCTTTTCGAAGGAGTAGTGACTGGCATGGCTGATGGATATGGTCGAATGGCCGATAAGCCGGCATCGACACTCCTGCATCTTGGGCCTGGGCTTGGTAATGGACTTGCTAATCTTCACAACGCAAAAAAAGCAAACACACCTATCGTAAATATAGTAGGCGAACATGCGACATATCACATCGAATACGATGCACCATTGACCGCTGATATTGAGGGAATAGCTTCCCCTGTTTCTGGATGGGTTAAGACCTCTCAATCGTCAAGGGATGTAGCATTAGATGGAGCGAATGCAGTAGCGGCCTCTAAAACTGGGGCCGGCCAAATTGCAACATTAATCTTACCCGCGAATACAGCTTGGGATGAAGCGGTATCCGACGCAAGTCCGATAACCGTTCAAGATAGACCAAAGGTTTCTAGCGATGTAATTACGAAAGTCGCCGCTGCTTTGATGTCTGATGGTGAAACGTTGATCCATATGACTGGAAGAGCGTTGCGCCAGGATACGCTTGAGCTTCTGGGGAAAATACAAGCTAAAACAGGTTGCAGACTATCATGTATGACGGCCAATGGGCGTTGGCAGCGAGGAGCAGGTAGAGTAGCTATTGAACGTATTCAGTATCCAGTGGATGTGGCATTAAAACAATTAGAGACTGTTAACGATATTGTTTTGCTTGGAACAAAAACCCCGGTAGCCTTTTTTGCGTATCCAAATAAGCCCAGTGTACTGATTCCAGATAGTTGTAACGTGCACCAATTAGCGAGTATCGATGACAACCATGTAAGCGTTATTGAAGCCCTTGTAGATGAACTGGATGCTCATAATTTTCAACCAAAATTACAAGAACTAGATCTTCCTGAATTAAGAACGGGTGCGCTGACTCCAGAAACTATTGCTTCTGCAATTGGCAACTTAATGCCAGAAAATGCAATTATAGCTGACGAGTCTGTTACCACGGGTAGAGGTTTTATGCCATTTACTCAGGGGGCGCGACCTCATGATTGGATGTCTTTGACAGGCGGATCAATAGGATTAGGGCTGCCGTACGCGACTGGCGCGGCACTAGCGTGTCCAGACCGAAAAGTGATATGCACCGAGGGAGATGGCTCTGGTATGTATACCCTGCAAGCACTTTGGACACAGGCCAGAGAAGGATGTGATGTAATTAATATCATTTTCAATAACGGCGCATATTCTATCTTAAAGGGGGAGCTGGCCAATGTGGGAGCCCGCAATCCGGGACGAAAAGCTCTAGATATGTTGGAACTTGGTCGACCGGATATAGACTGGGGTTGCCTAGCGAAAGGAATGGGTGTTCAAGCAACAAGGGCAACTGACACCGAGGAGTTCAATGAACAATTAGCGCGGGCAATTGCCTTGCCGGGGCCACACTTAATAGAGGTGATGCTGCGTTAACGTTAACCTCTGAGTTAATTTTTAAACGATCTGACTAGTTTGAGTATTTAGTTTTCAGGATAGAAACAAAATAAATGGAAGACTCAGAAGATAAATTAGGCAAGGCAATATCAGATCGATTATCTGGCGATATAGGATATAGCTTCTCATCAGGAAGGGCCGCTTTTGCAACGGTCTTGGACTTGGTGGAAACGGGAGCACACATAATAGCTTCGGATAATTTGAGCAATGATGTTTATAAAATCTTTGAAAGTGTTCGAAGACGAACTTCTGGGCTCACATTTAGCTACGTAAAGGATTTTAGCGAAGAGACTTTAAGATTGGTTAAGCAGGAGAATTCTCGCCTGATTTGGGCAGAGAGCTTAAAACGGCCATCTTTCAGAGTTCCTGATTTTGAAGCGATCACAGAATTTGCTAAAGCAAATGAACTAATAAGTGTTTGCGATAATACATTAGCTACCCCGAAACTTTTTAATCCCGTCCAAGCTGGGTTTGATGTCGTAATCCATGATGCAAAAGGTTATTTAAGTGGAACGATGGATGTCGAAGGTGGCTGTGTTGTCGTTGCTAAAGACCAAGAGTTCATTCAAGAAAAACTTGGTTTTTTGCGAAGGGTATTGGGAGGTGTATTATCAATAGATGAGCAACAAAAGATAATCACAGGGCTAAATAACTTAGAAGAACGAATAGAACGGCAGAGCAGAAATGCAAATCATATAGTTGAGTTTTTATTATCTGATGATATGATAGCTGCTGTAAATCATTTGGGACTTAAAAGTCATCCTGATTTTGAATATGCCTCAAAAACTCTTGGTGGATGTGGAGCTGTGTTTTCAATCGCCCTAGCCGCGACTGATAAAGCCATCTTTAATTTTCAGGAGAAATTGAACTTATTTTCGGTTTCCGAAATTGTAGGCGGGCCGTCCAGCACTATTTGGCATCCGGCTTCTGCATTATATGGTTCAGTTCCAGATGAAATTAAAAGGCTTTTGGGGGCAGAAAATAACTACTTCCAACTTTCTATTGGAGTCGAAAATATTAAAGATATTCAAGGCGATCTTCAGCAAGCTTTATCTGCATGCATATAAATAAGAAAATTTAGTGTCTATACGTTGGTTCTGTATTATCTAACACTCGCCTTAAAGCGGAAAAATGCCTGTCTGCTAACTTTGGGGCCTCTGTCACAAACTGCTTTTGTGTCTCTTTTCGAACACGATCGGATATATTTCGAAGAGGTTTCCCCTGTGACTTCGCCAATACTTGGAACATTGCTGCACGCTCTAAGTAATATAAGTCATTAAAGGCATCAGCTACTGTCGCACCTGCGACGACTACGCCATGACTTGCCATAAACAGTATAGATTTATTACCAATTTTACGGGCCAGCCGATTACCCTCATCTTCCGCTAATGCTAGCCCCTCGTAGTCATCGTCGTATGAGATTCTTCCATCAAACATTAAAGCATTCTGCTCGATCATTTCCAGACGCCCCTCCTTCAATAAAGTAAGAGAGGTTGCATAGGGCATATGTGTATGTAAAACGCAAATTGCATGGGGAGCCCCCATATGGATTCTGCTATGGATAAAAAAGGCCGTATCTTCTACTTCGTTATCTCCCTCTAAAACTTCACCTCTGTCATTACATAGGACGAGTGATGATGCAGTCACTTCAGACCAATGCCAGCCATAGGGATTTATTAAAAACCTATTGCCACGCATAATGCCGTCTTCATCTGCGACTGCCAGAGAGAAATGGTTATCAACCCCTTCGTGTAGATTTAATCTAGCTGCCCATCTTAGGGCACAAGCTAAATCTATCCTTTGTTGTTTTAAATCAGGGTTCATTTTCTCCGCCATGGCTAAAGTTTAAAATACACTTATTCACAATACCTCTAAATATTTTATCTTTGAAGAAAAAATGATGGTACTTTTGTTTAATTTTATATAAGGGATACACTGAATGTCCGAGTCCGTGGATGTCTACATTCGGTTTTAAAACCGGAATAGAGCGGATCAATTTATTTTTCCGAGGTATTATGTGGACTATTTGAGTATTTTTGCGGCTGCTTTCGTTTCTGCGACATTGTTCCCAACCGCCTCGGAGATATTATTACTGAAAATGGCTATGTCTGGCCACTCGGATATTTTATTGCTCCTTATATTTGCATCTTTTGGAAATATTTTAGGTTCTGTAGTAAATTGGGCTTTAGGGTTTTTTTTCTCGCAATTAGTAAATAAGCGCTGGTTTCCAATGAGGGCGAGTTCGTTGGCCATTGCATCTAATTGGTTTAATAAGTTTGGAATATGGACCTTAATATTCTCCTGGGTTCCGTTTGTAGGTGATCCCTTAACCTTTTTAGCTGGCGTATTAAGAGTTAATGTTTTTAAATTTATTATCTTGGTCTCAATTGGAAAAATTTTCCGCTATGTATTAGTTTTAAAACTTTTTATTGATTAACCAACAATGGGTTAGTTGTAAAATATATCAT
>CALIMD010000032.1 GCA_938028645.1 uncultured Alphaproteobacteria bacterium | reverse complement strand
TTTTTTTTTGAAAAAAATAAGTATGTTTCACCTTGGGGGTTGTCATGAACCAGATAGTCAACAAAGACCATGGAATGCCAGGTAAACATATCATTGGCGAACTCACTTATATGGTCCGTCAAAGGAAGAAACCCTATTTTGAAAGCTCGATGAGTACGGGCGGCGAACCCAAGATTTTTTTTAATACCGAAAAATGTCCCACCGCCATAGGAAATATGAGAACCATATCAAAGTCTCTATCCATTGATATAAATGGTTTTGAATTAATATCCCATCGCAGTGATGTAGCCGACTTTTATGACGATAAATTAATCGAGACACAATATAATAAAGAATTAGACGTTTTTTTAAAACAAAGAACTGGTGCTGATAGGGTAGTAATATTCGACCATACACGACGGTCTAATGCTATCAATGGCGCTAATAACCCGGATGGGAAAAGAGGCCCGGCCGTCCGCGTACATGCCGATTACACCGTAAAATCAGGACCACAAAGAGCTATGGATACTCTGGGGAAAGAGGAATTTGAAAGAATTCTCAAAGAAGGTGGGCGGGTTATTCAAGTTAACGTTTGGCGGCCTATTACCGGTCCTGTTGAGAGTGCACCGTTAGCACTAGCAGATTCTGCTAGTATCCCAGCAAAAGACCTTATCGCAACCGATCAAAGATTTCCAAATAGAGTTGGTGAAATTTATTCCTTAGCCCGTGGGACTACGCACCGTTGGTACTATGCTCCTCAAATGACATCCGAAGAAGTTATCCTTATAAAAGGCTGGGACAGTATTGATGATGGCCGGGCGCGATTTACGCCCCATGGAGCATTTGATCATCCAGATGAAACAGAAAATTCTAGGCCTCGAGAAAGTATAGAAACCAGGACATATTTGGTTTTCAAAAATTGAGTCTATTGGGTCATTCTTCAGGATATCTCCATGGTTTTTGAGGCTGTTCGGCTTCCTTATCTATAGTCCAGTGGGGCAAAGCGAATTCATTTGTAACGTCAACGTAAATAAGTTTAACACGAGTTCCAATACCAACCGTTTTTATAGTTTCCGCCGATACAAATTCACCATCTTCTGTCATTAGATTGCCAGCAACCCTCAAAGCCTCATGTTCGGTGGGCTGCCCTTTTTGCATATCGAGGTCTGCTAAGATGATCATGTAGGGAACTTTATCTTTGAAAGCAGGCTGGATTGGGTGATGAACCTCAACATAAGAATGGACAGTGCCTCTGCCTTCGACCGGAACCCATTCTGATTCTCTATCTCCAGTCCATGGGCAAGCGGTCGTGGGGGGATACCGCAGCAAACCGCTTTTTTCCCCTCGTTGAAGCCTAAATTCTTTTTTTGAGCAGTATTTAAAAAAATCTCTATTTTCTTGATCAAGATCTTCTATGGTCAGCAACATACCCATGTAGTCACCTTGTATAGGCATTGTCTATCTCCTCTTAATTGTAGTCTTTAGCCATAACCATGGCGGAGCCTGTTCCAGGCATCGCCCATCCAAGATTGGCTGTAACTTCGACATTTTTTACTTGTCTACACCCCCCCTCTTCGTAGTTGTACGTGTGCTCTCGTACACCATCTCCGTTAATAGGGCAGGAATCATCCACATTTCCTCTCAACTGCCTGGTATTTTCGATTACCATATTCATTCCATGCGTATAACCCTCACAAAGATGTCCACCCGACGTATTATTTGGGCGCCTACCACCGAGTTCAATTGTACCATCCGACACGTATTCGCCGCCTTCACCTTTCTTGCAAAAACCATAATCCTCAAGTTGCAACATCGTAGTAAAGGTAAAGGCGTCGTATGATCCCGTAACATCAATATCCTCTGGTCCAAGTCCCGCATTTGACCACAAAATATCTTTAGCGTAATGGCCCGCTACCGTAGAAATAGGCCCATGTTGATAATGCATATCCGCTCGTGGTTTGCAGCACCGCCCAACGACAGATTGAATAACCGCAGGAGGATTTGGGCAATCGCGGGCCCGTTCGGTCCGTGTCACTATAATGCACGTAGCATTATCCGTTTCAACACAGCAATCTAGAAGATGTAAAGGCTTGCATATTATGCGCGAGGAAACGACATCTTCAACAGTGTAACGTTGTCTGTAAAACGCTTTGGGATTATTAGATGCGTGCTTTGAGTGTGCAACCTTCACGCCAGCGACCTGTTCGGGCGTTGTACCATAATCATACATATGCCGCAAAAAAGTTGGTGCAAACATTTGTCCTGCGCTCTGCCAACCATAAGCCCGGTGGTGGATTTGATCCCCCAGGATGGGTGCCGCTGAACGAGCTCCGGTTCCACCAATTCGTACTGCTGAATAACCGTTCATCGCCCTATAGATAGCTACCGTTTTGCACATTCCCGCTTCAATAACGCCCATAGCGATACCTATTAAAGCCTCTGTTGATGAGCCACCGCCATGAACATCCATATAAAAATTAAGCCTGATCCCTAAGTCTCCCGCCACCCATGGCGCAAATGTTGAGTCATTCCCAGAGTAACTCAGCATTCCGTCGATATCGCCTGAATCCATGCCGGCGTCTTTCATTGCATTAGAGATAGCCCATGTTGCAAGGGAGCGGGTGGATTCTGCCGAACCGCGACGATACGTCGTTTCGCCTACCCCACAGATTGAATATTTCCCTCGCAAGTATCTATTAGATGTTACATCGTGCTCACTGACACTAGATAAAGTCATGCTGTTTCTCCCTGTGGCTTCGTTACTCATGAAACTGTAACTGTAGCGAAAAATAATTGGAAATTATCGTAGAAAGAACAATCCCTTTATCACGGGTGTGTAAAAAAGGTTTACCGGCAAAGTTAATTAGAACGAATTATCAAAATTGATGCAGTATACCCTAAACTAGAATTAAGTCAGGAGCTCTCTAAGCCTCATAGGATCAAGGAGAATATAATGCGCGCATTAATTACTGGAGCCAGCCCCGGAATAGGTGGGGCTACATGCCGTCGATTAGTCGACATCGCCAATCTTAAAGGAGAGAAAATCAAGTTAGCTGCCTGTGAAATTACCGAGACAGATGCTGTTAAAAAATTAGCGAAAGATCTTAGAGATCTAGGCGCAGAAGTACTTATTTTAACAGGGGACTTAAGTCAAAAAGATATCCCTAAAATACTTATAGACCGAGCACTCGACTCTTTTGGAGGACTAGATGCCGTGATCAGTAATGCCGGGATCACAAGTCCCGCTCCATTGAATGAACTCGATATAGATCAATGGGATAAGTTGATAGCCGTGAATACCAGAGCGACTTTACTACTCGCGCAAGCCGCATACACCAGTTTAAAAAATTCAAAGGGTAGCTTTGTAGCTGTTGCTTCAATGTCGGGTATGGGCGCACATCCAGGAATGGGACCTTATAGCCCGAGTAAGGCGGCGCTAATCTCATTGTGCCAAGTATTGGCGCAAGAATGGGCTGTTGATGGGATCAATGTGAATACGGTTTCTCCAGGCATGATCCGCACGCCATTGACACATAAAGTCTACGAAAATAATCAGATCGCGAAAGATAGAGCCGCCTTGATTCCATTAGGGAGAATAGGTGAACCAGAAGATATCGCAAATGCCATAGGGTTTTTAATATCTCCGGAGGCTGAATATATGACAGGGCAAAACCTTTTGATAGACGGTGGTTTTGTTGATTCGTTGTATGGTCATATTCCAGGGCTTCCAAGAAGTACCATTTAAAACTTGTAGTTAGGTTTTTAGAGCCAGTGATCTTAGGTTTGAAGGGGTCATGGGAAGTTGCCGAACCCTTAAACCTGTCGCCTTGAAGACAGCATTCCCAATGGCACCAGCAGCAGGCCCACATACAGCCTCTCCAATACCAAGAAATGGCTCATCGGGCATACTAATCAAAATTGTTTTAAAATCTGGGATATTATCGAACCCAATGATTGGGTAGCTTTCCCAGTCGATAGAAAGGATATTTTCATCGTCATACATTATCTCTTCATAAATTGTCCAACTTGCAGCCTGAATAAATCCTCCCTCAAGTTGCGCTATAACACCCTTTTCATCAATAATTTGCCCTGCATCTGCAGCAATAACTGCCTTCAGAAGTTTTATTTCTGCAGCCTCGTTTACCATTAAGTGCACCGCTACTGCAGTGTAAGCTTTGGAGTTCTTATACTGAGCAAAGCCTATGCCCCAACCATGATTTGGTTGGTTAGCATCTATATGAGCAATTTCTTTAACTACCGCCTTGATGCAAGCTTTTGCTCTCTGATCCGAGAGATAATTTAATCTCAATTCTACAGGATCAACACAGATTTCATCTGCTAATTCATCAATGAAAGACTCTATTGCAAAAATATTTGCATAAGCACCTAGGGTTCGGAGAGCCGAGGTTCGATGAGGTAAATTACGAACTAAGTTTTTTAT
>CALIMD010000031.1 GCA_938028645.1 uncultured Alphaproteobacteria bacterium | reverse complement strand
GCTGGAACCGATTGAGGAAGTCGTAATCGATGTTGATGAAGAATACACTGGTGCTGTTGTAGAAGCTTTATCGCTTCGTAAAGGGAGTCTACAGGATATGCGCCCATCTGGTGGTGGTAAGCAGAGACTTACCTTCCTATGTCCTTCCCGCGGCCTCATAGGATACCATGGCGACTTTATGACCCAAACAAGAGGAACGGGTGTAATGAACAGACTTTTCGACTCATACGGCGCGTTTAAAGGTCCGATACCAGCAAGACGAACAGGTGTCCTCATTTCGCTTGAAAAAGGACGTGCAGCGGGTTACGCCCTCTTTAACCTGGAAGATAGAGGTTTGCTTATGATTGGAGCTGGAGAAGATGTGTACGGTGGGATGATAATTGGAGAACACAACAAGGGAAATGATCTCGAAGTGAATCCTTTAAAGGCAAAACAATTGACCAACTTCAGAGCATCAGGAAAAGACGATGCAATCGATCTTACTCCACCCATAAAAATGACCCTGGAGAAAGCTGTTGCCTACATCGCTGATGATGAGTTGGTTGAAGTAACACCAAAGGTCATTCGGTTGCGAAAAAGATATTTAGATATGCATGAAAGAAAAAGACAATCCCGCCAGACCGTCAATGCCTAACTGATCCTTACAAATCACTATAAAGATAAATTGCAGGTCGATCGATCCAATAGTCAAACTGTCTCTGAAACTATGATAACAATAGACTCAAATTTGGAGAGAACTGCGATGCCTGATTACGATGTTGTTGTTGTTGGGGCCGGTAATGCAGCCCTTGCCGCTGCCAATTCCGCCAAAGAAAACGGCGCGAAAAAGGTTTTAGTCCTCGAGAAAGCAAATAGAAAAGAAAGAGGCGGAAATACTTTCTTTTCGGGAGGCCTGTTCAGGATCGCTTTCGATGATCCTCGGGAGCTAAAGGCAATGGTTCCCAATGCCGAAGACATAATACCCGGTTTTTACGAAGACGTTTTGCCCTATACAAAAGAAGATATGTGGTCTGACTTATTGCGCGTTACTCACAACAAAACGGACCGTGAACTTTCTACTATTTTAATAGATAATTCCTTTGAGACAATAAAGTGGGCACATGAGGTTGGCGGTATTTCTATGGAGCCAGCTTCTACCCTATCAGGAATCAAAGTAGGGAATCGGATAAAATGGCAAAAAGGCGCCATAATACGAGCCGAACACGAGGGCGTAGGGTTGTCGACTAATTGGTTTAAAACAACAGAAAAAAACTCCATAGAGATCAGATATGAGACTGCCGCTGATGATCTTATTCGGGATAAGAAGGGAGCGATTAAGGGAGTAATAATAAAAGGTCCTGACGGGTTAGATGAAGTGACCGCTTCAGCAGTGGTCCTAGGGTGCGGGGGGTTTGAGGCCAATGCGCAATGGCGTTCGCAATATCTAGCACCACCGTGGGACCATGCTAAAGTCCGCGGCACAGCGCATAACCAGGGAGATGGTCTCAGAATGGCCTTAGCCATGGGCGCATTACCTTGGGGGCAATGGTCTGGTCGCCATTCAACACCAATCTCAAATGAATGGCCCGATTTTGCCGATCGAGGTCGGACCGACAAATCAAATCGTCTTTCGTATCCTTATGGGATAATGATAAATAGAAACGGGCTTCGGTTTTGCGACGAAGGTGAGGACGTTGGCCTTTATACCTATGCCAAATATGGTGGTGAAATTCTTCGGCAGCCAGGATCCCTCGCATGGCAAATCTTTGATCAAAAGACCGTCCATCTTCTAGAACCCCGCTATAGCACGAGCGAGCCTATTCAAGCAGACACGGTAGAAGAATTGGTGGATTTATTAGACCTTGATAATAAACCCCAAGCCATAAAAACTCTTAAAACTTTCAATGACGCGGCCTGTGATGATGAGAATTTCGATCCTACCATGAAGGATGGGTTATCTACTACTAATCTTACACCAAATAAAACTAATTGGGCTTTACGATTAGATAAGCCACCATTTGTAGCTTATTCGGCAACCGGAGGCATTACGTTTACGTTTGGAGGCTTAAAAGTTGATGAAAACGCACAAGTAATAGGGACTGATTGGCGTCCAATACCAGGCTTGTATTGTTGCGGGGAGATGGTGGGAGGACTATTTCATTTCAATTACCCAGGTGGAACAGGGTTAGTATCCGGCGCTGTATTTGGAAGAATAGCCGGTAGAAGTGCCGCCACGCAAAGTATACAATAAAACAGCTATCTAGGAACCTGAAATATTCTTAATATTCTTTTAAACTTTACTATAACGTCCTTCGATAGGGTAAGCGGGGTCATTGTAGCCGGGTGTTGATGAATGCCCGCTAATAACAAGACTATTCATAAGTTTTTCATCCTCAATAGTATATTTGTATTCCAATGCAGCCAAATATGATTTCCACTGCGTTAGGGTCCTCGGTCCCGCTACGATCGAGTGAACTGCTTTATTATTAAAAAGCCATTGTATAGATATATCTATCGGAGTAACGCCTTTCTTTTCGGCATATGCATTTATCTTTTCGATAATTTCTACCGACTCGGTGCGCCATTCCGTCTGCATAATGCGCCTATCTTTTCGCGCGACCCTACTATCTTTCTCTGGTTGTTTGTTTGTTTTGTATTTTCCAGTTAATAATCCTCTAGCAAGCGGACTATACGGAACTACTCCGATCCCGTAGTTTAAACATGCTGGGATATGCTCAGTTTCAGGCATACGATTCATAGCATTATAATATGGTTGGCTTACTATTGGACGGTCGATCCCTAAGCGATCGCAGATATTACAAATTTCAGCAATCCGCCACGATCTATAATTAGATACTCCAAAATAACGGATCTTTCCTTGCATCATTAGCAGCCCCATGGCCCTTATTGTTTCATCTAAAGGGGTCAGGTGATCTTCTTTATGAAGATAATAAATATCGATATAGTCAGTTCCTAAACGCCTTAAAGAACTATCGCAGGCTTCCACAACCCATTTTCGGGATAATCCTCCGCTATGAGGAGCTGCATTCATCATTGTTGCATTTACACATGATGCGAAAGAAATGACTTTTGATCCAGTCTATTTTAAAATAGGACACAAAGAGCAAGAGGAACCAGTGCTAGTTGGAAATTGGAAGATTCTTGACTCTTTCGTTGATAAAAAGATATCCCATCGTTTGAGTAGTACAGATCAAATTTATTCACAAAATGGTTTCCATTTTATCGTAGAACACGAATTCCTAGATTCGCTGCAGAAAATATTTTTTCCAATTGGATGTATTATTCTTATCTCCCTGTTTCTTAATTTGTTTAGTTCCATGCGTTTCAAAGACAATATAAGCATGCGTATTTTTGGACAACTTTATTTGCTTTTGACCTTTTTTGCGCTGAAATTCACTCTAGCAGATGAAATTCCCACTACACATTATATAAATTTAGTTGATCTTTTATTTATCATTGGGACTGCGGTCATCGTTTTAAATTTATTGTCAAGTATTATTTTGAGTGAGCGATACTTGGAGGAAAAAGCCGGCACCCGTCGACTGGAAATACTCCTAGATAAATCTGCTCCGGGACTCACTTTTGTTGCTCTGTTTGCCTCAATTATTTATGTCTTTTCATAAAAAGATCAAATTTGGCCGGTGCAGATTATTGGAATTAATACAAATATCCGCAAATCTAGATTTGCGGATATTTGTATTAATTCCAATAATCTGCACCGGCCAAATTTGATCTTTTTA
>CALIMD010000030.1 GCA_938028645.1 uncultured Alphaproteobacteria bacterium | reverse complement strand
TGAGAATTTTGTCTAATTCCTATCATTACCTGCTCATCCCTTTTAGGATGATTGAGTCTAGTGGTTCCTGTAGACTAGAATAGAAAATTTCTGAACCAGATACTCAAATTCAAATTGGACAAATGCAAAATGGCAACCCCCGTACAATATTATTACTCCGCCTATTCTGCATACGCATATATTGGTCATCAATATTTTGAAAAAATTGTTAAAGGCTCAGGTCGCCGCATTGACCATAGGCCATTTAATCTCATTGAATGCATAAATAGTATTGGTAGTCAGCCTATATCTGACAGGACAGAAGCAAGCTTGGAGTACCATTTCCAACGCCAGCGCGACCGATGGGCGGAGTTTAGAAATGTAGAAATGCCAAGACAAACGCCGCCTAGTCACTCAAATGCGGCAGACTTGGCTGATCGCATTCTAATAGCAGGTATTTTTTCAGATATAAATATAGACCACTTAGCCTTCAAATTTATGCTCAGTCACTGGACAAAAAACACAGATCTAACGGACGGAAACCAGATCAAAGAGATTTTAATTTCCGAAAACTTTGATGCTGACGAATTGCTAAAAATAGCAAATACAAAAAAAGTGATAGACACCTATGAACAAAATACAGAACAGGCAATAGCGCTTTCCGTATTTGGTTCACCGACATATTTTGTCGATGACGATATGTTCTATGGTCAAGACAATCTGGAACTTGTCGAGCGCGCACTTCAAAAGCCATTTAAAAAATAATGATACGCGATATAAAAAAACTTGCCATACGGCAACTTAGCGACTATCGGAACAAAACCCCGGGGACATGCTTCGATGACTTAGATTTTATCTTGGATATGGATTCTGCATATGAATTACAAAATACGGTTGCCGACATTAGAGTGACTGAAGGCGAAGTTATTATCGGTTATAAAGTGGGATGCACGGGTTCAGGAACCACTCGTCAATTTGGGATGAAAGGTCCAATACGAGGAACACTTTTTGGTTCTGAACTGCTGAAAAACGGAGCTGAACTAGACTTCAATGCGTTTACTAACCTCGCTATTGAAGGAGAAATGGCTGTAAAAATTGGTGATAACGGGGAGATTATCTCAGCTTTCCCTATTATTGAATTACACAATTTTGTTTTTCGAGCGCCGATAAAAACACTACCAGAACTGATTGCTAATAACGGCTTAAATGCAGGCGTTGTTTGTCCCGACCTTATTTGGCAAAAATCAACACGTTATATAAGCCAATCTGCCCAACTATCAGTTAAAATTAATTCTGAAGTCATTGCTGTAGGCGATCTTTGGTCACTTCCCCAAGGACCATCTGGTTCTATTGAATGGTTGGAGAATAATCTTAAAAACTGGAACCGCTCTATTTTACCAGGGAATATTATTCTAACGGGAACCTCATTAGGTCTCTATCCGGTGCAACCGGGTGACAAAATCGATATATCTATCAATAAAGAGACAACTGTTAGTTGTACGGTCTCGGCTAAAACTAGAATTTCAAAAACATAGTAAGGGCTTGAAATTTTATAAATATCTTGTCGAGAGATACATCCAACTTTTATAGTTGCCTAACATGTGAAGAATTATCTTACCGAGGGGATGTCCTTTGATTCAGATTGTCGATGCTCAAATTCATCTCTGGGGGAGCGGATTACCCAGCAATAAGTCTCATATTCAAGTAACTTCTTTTAGACCAGAAGAGGCCATTGCATTAATGAATGAAAATGGTATCGACGCAGCAGTCATTCATCCTCCGAGCTGGGATCCAAATTCAACAGAAATAGCATTTAGGGCAGTAAGGGAATTTCCCAATAGATTTGCGATAATGGGTTCTTTACCCCTTGATCCAGAGGAGTCACGAGGCAAGATTAAAGATTGGAAAGGGAATGGCATGCTTGGCCTTCGCTATACCTTTCTCTCAGATCCCGTCCGCCAATGGGTTGCAGATGGAACACTAAATTGGTTATGGAAAGAAGCAGAATTAGCGGATGTCCCCATTGCAATGCTGGCTACCGACTCTCTTGAAATACTTGGCCATATTGCTGAACGGCATCCCGGATTAAGATTAACCATTGATCATCTCGGAGGCAGGGGCGGTACTACGACACTTAAAGATGCGGCATCCATGACGCATATCCCTGAGTTATTAACACTAGCAAAGCTTCCAAATGTGGCTGTCAAAGCAACTGGAGCGCCAGGTTATTCAAGCGAAACTTATCCTTTTCCAATAATGCAAACTTATCTTGAAAAAATTTATGATGCTTTTGGTCCAAATCGGATGTTTTGGGGAACCGACATAACAAAAATGCCTTGTTCCTGGAAGCAATGCGTCACTATGTTTACAGAAGAAGCATCTTGGCTCAGGACGGATGATCATAAACTTGTGATGGGCGAAGCCCTTTGCAAATGGTGGGGTTGGAAACGATAATAACGGCCAAACAAAGAAGGAATTTGTGCTCAATGAAGTCAAGAAATATAAACCAAGCACCTGTTGCCATTATTGTAGGGGCAACCTCGAAATGGCAATCAGACGGCCGCAACACTAAAATGGCGCATGGCAAAGCAATCGATGACAGCCATCTTCCAATAGGCATTCGATGGGGTGTGGGTGGAGCCATAGCACAAAAGTTCGCGCAGGAAGGTTTCTTTACTGTTTTAACAACACGCAAAGAGTCGAATGCAAGTGGCCTAGAAATCGCAATTAACGACCAGGGCGGAGCATGCATGATTGTTGAATTAGACCTGGCATCGGAAGAATCTATACGCTCCGCGTTCACTCAAATTCGCCATCAGGCAGGAGATCCAACCGTTCTAATATATAATGCGGGTTATTTAGAAGGACGTGACCTTCCAGCTGATAAAGAACTGCTAGAATATATCGACGTCGAAATGTTTGATACAGCTCATCATATCGCTAGCAGAGGTCCATTTCTCGTAGCAAAGGAAGTTTTGCCTGCTATGCGAGAAAAAGGCCAAGGGTCTTTCTTTTTCAGCAATAATTCAAAATCATTGCGTGGGACAAAGCGGCACACTGGAGAGTCATTATACTATCCGAGGGTTATGATGCGCACTTTAGCTCAAGTTCTTACGGAGGAGTATTCCGAACATGGCATACATGTCGCCAATATTGTGATCGATGGTTTGATTGACTCGCCGGGAACTAGAACTCTACCCAAGGCACAAAAAAATCCTGACGCAATAATCAACCCGATAAAAATTGCCGAAGCATTCTTTTATCTGCATACCCAAGACCGCTCGTGTTGGACACACGAACTCCAGTTAACGCCGTTTCCAACAAAACCAAGTTTTTGATAATTTTCATACGATATTTGTTAACCAAGACGTTCAAAAATTTAAAACCAGTAATATACCTGTGAACGTCTCGCTGCTAATAGGTTCTCTGAACCCAAAAAGAATACATTCCTGAAAAATAATGAGGATTTAATTGCTCAAAGTTATGCCAGGCATCAAGAGAGTAAAGACTTTCCAAGCCCAGCTCATCCGCCGATAAGACTTCTTTTGTTTTTTCATCCACTGTTTCAAAACCACAAAAAATCAAATCTAACTCTCTTAACATCTTTTTAATATCCATTAGGGTAAAAGTATGCTCTTGAACATGAAATAAAAGGTCTCTTAATTCGCTGGTTGAGAAGAAATCTGGGTACCTGGCCAATTTTGCAAATTCTCGGCCAGCGTTATCCAAAATTTTATTCCTGTAATCATGTATCTTTTGGTTCGTGATAGGCTTTTCTAACTCACCCATTTTCTCTTTTATTTCGGATAAATCGGCCCGGGCTATGCTACTATAGAGGCCGACTCTCATCAGTCCTTTTGGCTTTAAACGCTCTTTTAATATACGCCATCCCAACATCGGCTCTTTCATGTGATGTAATACACCTGTTGTTTCGATAACATCGAATTCAGTTTCCAAAGAAGTTAAATCAAGGATATCGCCATGCAAATATTTTATATTTTTAATGTTTAATTCTTTGGTCCGCCTTAATGCGAAACTAAGACTACTCACACTCAAATCAATGGCAGTGACATGAGCATGAGCATAGCGAACGGCGGCTTCTATAGCATGCTGACCAGTGCCGCAGCCCGCCACCAAAATCTGTGGTTGGCTCGACTGATCTAACTCGTGTGGTAAGGTTCGAATCCCCACAAGATTTATAATGTCTGGTATTGTCATTGATTTCTGTAGTATCCCAATATTCACCCATCGGGGATAAGGGCTGTCTTCATACTGTTCCTTTACAGCAAGCGAGGTATCTTCCGTTATTGTGCCTATACTTGGGAAACTGCCTCGCAGAGAAAATTCATAGTCGATATGATGAACTTGTCTTATAAACAAGTTGGCCATATGGGCCGGAACAGTCAAATTTCTACTCCAATGAAAGTTATTCAAAGGCCGATAACTTGCTATGCAGGCTATATGTCTCCAAGGTGGGATTCTATCTTCAGAGACAGCGTCAGATATAAATTTTTCTAATTGTTCTAGTTTTTGTGTTTCCTCCTTGTCCTCTCCATAAATATATTCGTTCGTGAAACAGTGCAGTGCCAGAGAGCATTGTAACGCAAGATAATTATCGTTTGGCGTTTCTAAATCATCGTGCAGCAAAAATGCTTTTCGCAAACGCCTCAATAAGATTTCAAAAATTATATTGGGAATTGGACACACCTCGATAATTTTGAGAAACAAAGGTGTTTCAAGTAATACTGAGATGACCCTTTCTAGCTCGGAATTGAATGAGGATTGTGTTTCAATTCTCGATATCTCCACTAAATTTTGTTTTTTCTCTAAGAGGTTTATTATAGCGCTGATAATCTGGCTGGGCCGGATCAAATTGTTTTTTTTCAGGATTTTTATAAACCGGCTTGCTGTTGCCTCTGTATATTTTTCATAAGTGATAGACTTCACGCTTTGCCAATACTGTTGCCAAATAGTGGGGTCTGTCGGATTAATGGAAATACAGCGTTCCAAGATGGTTATACCGTCTCCGTGTCTCCCACGATCTTGCAATAAGGCTCTGAAACACGTTAAGGCCGTTTCGTCAATTGGAGAAAGCAAAAGGGCCTTTTGGAGATTTGTTAACGCTGCATCAAAAAAGCTTCGTTTTGAGTATGTTATTCCAAGTAAGGCATAGCCATGGGAGGACCATGAATATTCTTTAGAGAAAGCAGCAATCTTTTCTAATGTATCTTCTGAGTGATCTGAAGAGCATAATTCTACCATGGTCTGTAATTGCTGATAAAATAAACGAACTTTTTTATCATCATTGATTTTTTCAAATGGTGTTTTATCGATCACTATCATCCAGCCTATTTATGCTCACAATTATTTACAAAACAGATAAACCAGAGGAATATTAAGGTATAGTTTTTTTCACATTCATCTCTCTATACAAAATAAATAACCCAGCCATTACGACTAGCACCGCTCCCATTATTTTACCGAGATTGGGGATATCTCCCCAGACTACATAGCCAATACCCGCAGCATAAACTAACGAAAGATATTTAAATGGAGCAACCGTAGCACCAGGTGCAAATAAAAAAGCCTGTATGATTAGTAGATGTGAAAAGCTCACCATGATACCAGCGCCAGCAAATAAGCCTATGTCACTCCAGTTTGGCAGACTATAGCCAAAGATTGGTAGACTTATACCTCCCGTTAACACGGCAACTAGCATCGAATAAAATAAAATTGAAAGGGATGTGTCTCCCCCTTTCATTCGTCTGGTAACTATGTCCCTCATAGTCGCCAGAAAGGCGGTAAGTAATGGTATTAAAAAATAAACCCAAACCCCTCCCTGCCCTGGCTGAATAATTAAGAGCACACCGCAAAAACCGACAAAAACTGCACACCACCGTCGCCAACCAACGCTCTCCCCCAAGAACGGTACCGATAGAGCAGTCAGTAAAATAGGGCTAAGAAATATTATCGCTAAAGCTGTCGCTAATGGCAAAAAGGCAAATGATAGAACAACAAAAACCGATGTGGCCGATCCTAACGCAGCACGCAAAAGCGTACTTTTGAAACTTCTTGTTTTGAGTAATTTAATATCACCCGCCCAAAGAACTAAAAATATTATGGGTACAAATGTGAAAATTCCCCTATAGAATAAAATTTCACCTGCGTGATAGGATGAGGTCATCCATTTCGTAATTGCATCCTGACTTGTTAGAAGCAGGGATCCAATAATCATGCAATACGCACCTTTTGCACCATCAGATAAATTACGGAACATCTCTCACAACCTTTTTTGCAAGTAGATCCGTGACGATCAAATCAAATAAAGTGCTCACTTACCAATAAATTCCTCTTTGAAAAGCGATCGTATACCTCTATCCAACGCAATTACTTCGTACCTACCACCGGTAGTATTAATTAGGACTACTGTTTATCAATATTGGTTTTAAATATTCTTATCACTTGAGCGTGAAAACTTAACAGGTTGCTATCCATAACTAGCTAGTTATTGTTTTGATATGCCTGCCTTACCATCCCTTAATAGAAACTTCTGCACCTTACCCGTTGCCGTCTTTGGCAGATCGGAAACAAAACTGAACCATTGAGGCGTTTTAAAATGAGCAAGATTATTCCGAACATGTGATCGCAGTTCATCTTCACTTGATTCTTTTCCCGAATGTAAAACCACGAAGGCGTGGGGGGCTTCTCCCCATTTTTCATGAGGCATTCCTACCACCGCCACCTCCAAGACGGCCGGGTGGTGCAAAAGACATCCCTCCACTTCAACGGAGGAAATATTTTCACCGCCACTTATAATTACATCCTTGAAGCGATCGCGTATTTCAAGATATCCGTCATCATGTACAACTGCTGCATCCCCCGTATAAAACCAACCGTCTTTGATGGCCGCCGCAGTGGATGCACGATCATTGTAATATCCACTCATGACTACGTTACCTCTAACAGTTATTTCTCCAAGTGTTTCACCATCTTTGGCTACCTCAATACCGTTATCATCGACAACTTTAAGTTCTCCCGAACTCACTAACTCGATCCCCTGTCTAGCTTTAATTTTTGCCCGTTGTTCTACGGTCAAATTCATGTGACTTGCCCGTGGTTCACAGATTGCTATCAAAGGGGTTGTTTCTGTTAACCCATATACATGAGTTAACTCCCACCCTAAATCTCTTTCTA
>CALIMD010000029.1 GCA_938028645.1 uncultured Alphaproteobacteria bacterium | reverse complement strand
ATTCTTGAGACTGGTGCCGGTATTCCCGTTTTTCTTGGTCAATTTGGTGCCGGCGTTTCTTCAGGTTAGGTTTTCTATATATTTTTTTGCGTCCGTGATAGGAATGTTTCCAGGAGCGGTAGCGTTTTCTCTTACGGGGGCGGGTCTTGATAAAATATTATTGAACGGCGACAATGTTGATATCTCGGTATTGATTACAAACGAATTAATGCTTGGGCTGATTGGGCTCGGTATTCTGGCCCTTTTCCCTGTTTTTTATAGGTTGATAATTAACACGTTGGCACGAAAACGAGGGTCCTGAAGAAGATTATTTTATTAACCTTTTTGAGTTGGTGCGCTGGTGGAAGAATCTGATTTTAGTCAAGATACAGATAAAAAATTAGAAAAAGGAATCCCCTTGGGGCGATATAGGCGGCTTGGGGTCATTGGCGTATGCACAGGCTTTGCTTTTGTGATCCTATATTATGTTTTGGGCATGATTATTGTTCATAAGATTGACGATGATCCAGAGTTCAAGCCGTCCTCGATGAAAGTTGGCGGTAGCCACGCTGTTGCCATGGCTATTGCATTGATCGATCGAGAGGTTAACAGCAACAGTTGGGTCGCAAACGATCCATTCTTTATGCCCGGATACTTCTTGGATAATATGCCCAACTATCAACAAGGAATTATTTATGCCGTATCAAGATTTGCTCTTGAGATGACGGATCAAATCGGACGATCCAGAGGTTCTAGTGAGGTTGATAAGGATTTAGATAAGGCATCAGGGCTTCTGAAATATCCAGGCACTACCTGGATATTCGACTTTTCTACCTCTATCGTACCAACAGCATCTTCAGAATCTCAGTATCGGGCGGCTCAGCGTTCTCTATTTTCCTATAACCAACGCTTGGCCAACGGGGATGCTAAGTTTGAGCGCAGAGCAGATAATTTACAGGGAACATTATTGAGATTTACAGCAGATTTAGGATCAAATTCAGCAGTTATAGATGATCATCTTGCCAAGGCAGGACAATGGGGGATCGATACGAAAGCAGATGATATTTTTTACTCCGCTAAGGGGCGACTTTATGCATATTATTTGATCTTACGGGATTTGGGTAAGGACTTTGAAAGTGTAAATAAAACAAAAGAACTGTCACCTTCTTGGTTATTGATGCTCGCGTCCCTGAAGCAGGCTGCCGGTATGGATCCTTTAGTGGTAGTGAATGGGAAACCAGATGGTTTCATTGGACCAAGTCATTTAGCGGCTCTGGGTTTCTACCTTTTACGTGCTCGGACTCAATTGCGCGAAATTATCAATATATTACAAAAATGATTTCAAAAGACTAAATACAATCGTATTTTTAATAGTTAGTGACTAATATATTAGGCAGAGATGCGACTGCCCCAAAAATTAATGTTTGGATAATAGGGACAAAAATCAGTGAACGAGGATTTACGATTTAAATTTCAAGCGCTTCACGAAATTGTTGATGCTGCGCGGGGTAAACTCAGTAGAAATATCTGGGATTATTTGCGGGGAGGTACGGAAACAGAGACTACCTTGAAAAGAAACCGAATGGCCCTAGACTCAGTGGCTTTTCGACCTCGGGTACTCAGAGATATGCGGAACGTTGATGCCAGTTCAAATATCTTTGGTCACCCGATGCGATTGCCGGTTTGTCTTGCGCCCATAGGTTCGCTTGAAAGTTTTGATCCGCAGGGTGGTGTTGCGGCTATGAATGCAGCAAGTGAATTTGGGTGTGCGTTGATGCTCAGCTCGGTCAGTACTATTCCAATGGAAGATGTGGCGAAAGCTGCTCCAGGATTTAAAATTGCCATGCTATATAAACGAGGTGATGACGAATTTCTTGATTCATACGTCAGTAGAGCCATCGATTCTGGTTACGATGCATTCTGTTTAACGGTTGATAGTGCCAACTACTCTAGAAGGGAACGAGATATTGCTAATCGCTTTGCTAAACCATGGCGGACTGGTTCAGGGGCAGACTGGCAAGCAGCATTGAGTTGGAAAGATGTAGAGCGCTATAAAACAAAATATAAATTGCCTATCATTTTGAAGGGCATAGCAACAGCGGAAGATGCTCTGATGGCAATCGAACATGGTGTCGATATGGTCTACGTCTCGAACCATGGGGGGCGTCAACTGGATCATGGATTAGGTTCGTTCGCAGTATTGCCAGAAGTAGTAGATGCTGTGGCTGGAAGAAGTTTAGTCGCTGTCGACGGCGGGTTTTCTAGAGGTACTGACATTGTAAAGGGAATAGCACTTGGAGCAGACTTTATAGGTATTGGGCGACTATTTTGTTATGGTTTGGCCGCTGGTGGAGCAGATGGAGTAGTACGCATGTTGGAGTTATTAGAAGAGGAAACTAAATTAGCACTTGGCCTCCTTGGCGCCACCCATTATTCAAAAATAGAAAAGAAACAATTGTGTCCCGCTGCGCCGGTTAGTCCTCCGGATGTATCAAGTGCTTTTCCGTTATTAGAAACCGATGATTATAAATACTAAAAATAAATAATTAATTAACGCAGGAGAATGTAATGAATGATGTTGTGATAGCCAGCGCCGCAAGAACAGCCATTGGAACTTTTGGAGGTGGTTTAAGTACACTGACAGGAGCAGAACTAGGAGAAATTGCGATTCGGGAAGCGTTGCTCAGAGCAAATATTTCGGGTGATGATGTTGATGAGGTGGTTCTAGGCCAAGTTCTTACTGCCGCGACTGGAATGAACCCGGCAAGGCAAGCTTCTATCTCGGCTGGTATCCCTCAAGAACGCACGGCCTTAACGATAAATCAAGTTTGTGGATCCGGTCTTAGGGCAGTTGCACTTGGAGCTCAAGCGATAAAAGCAGCTGACTCAGAGATTGTTGTAGCAGGTGGTCAGGAAAGTATGAGCCAGGCGCCACATGCTCAAAATTTGAGATTAGGTCAGAAAATGGGCGACTTGAAACTCATAGATACCATGATCAAGGATGGTTTATGGGATCATTTTAATGGTTATCATATGGGTAACACAGCTGAGAATGTTGCTAATCAGTGGCAAATTACGAGGGATGATCAGGATGCTTTTGCACTATCATCTCAACATAAGGCAGAGGCGGCCCAAAAGGCGGGTAAATTTGCTGATGAAATTGCGCCAGTAACTATAAAGGGAAAGCGTGAAGATACAGTTATAGACGCTGATGAGTATCCTCGTCATGGCGCAAGTATTGAGGCCCTCTCCAAGCTTAGGCCGGCGTTCACCAAAGATGGCACGGTAACTGCGGGTAACGCTTCTGGTATAAATGATGGTGCAGCCGCTGTGGTACTGATGACGAAATCAGAGGCAGACAAGCGCGGTATTCAACCGCTGGGCAGGATTGCATCTTTTGCTACAAAAGGTGTAGATCCAGCTATTATGGGCACAGGACCTATCCCTGCCAGTCGGGCTGCTTTAGACAAGGCAGGTTGGTCAGCAAAAGACCTGGATTTGATAGAAGCTAACGAAGCTTTCGCTGCTCAGGCATGTGCGGTGAATAAGGACATGGGTTGGGATATAGAAAAGGTAAATGTAAACGGGGGCGCAATCGCATTGGGGCATCCCATTGGAGCTTCTGGTGCCCGCGTTTTGATCACGCTACTCTACGAGATGCAAAAGCGCGATGCTAAAAAAGGGTTAACCACACTTTGTATAGGTGGGGGCATGGGAGTAGCTATGTGTATTGCGCGGGACTAAATTTGCATTTTGTTCGCAATTTTTTTTCGACCATACTCACATTGATTTATCAATTATCGAAACGAGTTGGGTAATAAAATGATCGCTAATCGAAAAATTTGCATTTTAGGTCTTGGTTCCATGGGAATGGGGGTGGCCCTATCGCTTTTGGAGAGGCAATTCGAAGTAATTGGCTTTGATATAAACGATAGTGCGATGAAAAATCTAGAAAGCGCGGGGGGCGTTGCAAAGAGCTCTATTAGAGCGGCAGTAGAGGGCTGTTCTGCCATCATCGTTTTAGTAGTAAATGAAAAGCAGGTTGAAGAGGTGCTTTTTGGGAAGCAGGGAGCTGTAGAGGGTTTAGGTTCGGGTGCCGTTGTTGTTCAAAGCAGCACGGTCCCTGCAACTTATGCAAAGACGTGTGGCGAACGTTTATTAAAGCAAGGGTTTGAAATGATTGACGCGCCGGTAAGCGGAGGTGCAGCTGGGGCAAGATCTGGAAATTTATCGATTATGGCATCAGGCCCAGATTCGGCTTTCGAGCAGGTTGCTGACATGATGGAAGCGATTTCCGGGAAAATTCATCGATTAGGAACGGAACACGGAATTGGCTCAACTGTCAAAACGGTGAACCAATTACTAGCAGGGGTTCACATAGCTGCTGCGGCGGAAGCTATGGCCTTTGGAGTTCGCGCTGGTGCTAACGCAAGGGAGTTATACGATGTGATATCTGGATCAGCTGGTTCTTCCTGGATGTGGCAAAATCGTGTTCCCCACATTCTTGATGAGGACTACACTCCATTGAGCGCTGTGGATATTTTCGTGAAGGACTTGGGGATTGTGCTCGGGACGGGCCATGAGCTTCGATTTCCACTTCCATTAACAGCAGCAGCCCATCAACAGTTTTTAGCTGCGGCGTCTTCAGGTTTCGGGCGGGAAGACGACAGCGCTGTATTCAAGGTATTCCAAAAATTATCAGATATACAAATCAAAGAGCATGAACAGGCAAATGAATAAACAAATTAGTACTAATTCTTTGATGGTAAAATATTACGACTTATGATTTCCTTCATTATTTCCGAAGAGCCCCCGGCAATGCGAGACATTCGAGCATCTGCCCATGCGCGGGCGATAGGGTATTCCCAACTGTAGCCATAGCCACCGTGCAATTGAAGACATTCATCGACGCCCTTGTTCAAGGCCTCTGTAGTTTGCAATTTTGCTGCTGCTGCGTCCTCCGAGGTCAAGTTTCCTTTCACATGCAGGTCAATGCATTGATCTGTAAATGCACGGGTAACCATTGCTAATGTTTTTACTTCAGCCAATTTAAATCGAGTATTTTGAAACTCAGATAAGCTTCGCCCAAACGCTTTTCTTTCACTAGTATAGGAAATTGTCTCATCTAGCGATGCTTCCAGTGCGGTTGCACACCGGATTGCTACTACTAAACGTTCTTGGGAGAGTTGCTGCATGAGTTGCGCAAATCCTCTACCCTCTTGACCCAAAAGATTGGTTATAGGTACACGTACATCCTCAAAAAAAAGTTCGGATGTGTCTTGGGCTTTATAACCTATTTTTTCTAGGTTTTTTCCACGCTCGAACCCGTCTCGGTTTCCCTCGACCAGTATAAGGCTGATTCCTTTAGCGCCTTGATCAGGGTCTGTTTTGCAAGCCAGGATATAAAGATCGGCTATTTGACCATTTGAAATCCAGACTTTCTGTCCGTTTATGACAAAGTGATTCCCATCTCTATCCGCCTTTGTCTTAATACCTTGCAGATCTGAACCGGCTACTGGTTCTGTCATCCCGATTGCCATAATCGTTTCTCCTGAAACTACTTTTGGCAACCATTCTTTCTTCTGGTCTTCTGATCCATAGGCTTGAAGGTAAGGGACAATAATATCAGAATGCAGTGGAAATGCTGGGCCGGTTGCTCCCACTTTGGCCAATTCTTCATTTACGATCACACTGTGTAAAAAATCTCCCCCAGGCCCACCATATTCCTCCGGGACGGTACAACACAACAATCCTTGTTCGCCTGCGGCTCGCCACAGGTCTCTGCTAACTATGCCGTCCTTTTCCCACTGATCGTGGTATGGCACAATTTCCCTCTCTATGAACCGTTTTGTGGATTCACGAAAAATCTCATGCTCTTCCGAAAATAGTGTTCTTGGCAACATATAAGGGTCTTTCTTATGCAGTCTTACGCCTTTTCTAAATTGATCATAGGCGTGTTGTTATTTATTTTACGAATGAAGTATTTCTCTCATCATTAAGGTAATGTGAATGTTATAACAAGCCTTGGATGAGATAATGCCAAAGGTAAACCATAAAGTTAACGGAGTAATTATTTATGACGGGTAAGAAGCTTTTAGAGGGCAAAGTAGCCCTAATTACTGGTGCGGGTAGAGGTATTGGACGTGATTACGCATTGGCATTTGCGGCAGCTGGAGCCAAGGTTTTAGTAAACGACCTAGGCGGTACCACGCAAGGAGAGGGCGAGGACCGAATCCCCGCTATGGAAGTGGCTAAGGAGATAGAAGATCAGGGAGGCAGAGCCGTAGTAAATTTCAGTAGCGTTGCTGATTTTGGAGCGGCACAAGATATGGTGAACCAAGCAGTTGAAGAATTAGGGGGCTTAGATATCGTTGTAAATAACGCTGGAATTCTTCGAGATGTCATATTTCATAAAATGACAGAAGACGACTGGGACTCGGTAATTTCAGTGCACCTTAAAGGGAGCTTCAATGTTAGCCGTGCGGCTGCTACTGTTTTTAGGGAACAAGAGTCGGGTTCTTTCGTGCATATGACTTCTACATCGGGGTTGATTGGTAACTTTGGCCAGGCAAATTATGCTGCTGCCAAGCTAGGAATTGCTGGGTTGTCAAAGTCGATAGCTTTAGATATGGGCAGGTTCAACGTAAGGTCCAATTGTATTTCTCCATTTGCCTGGAGCCGAATGATAGGTACCATTCCAATTGGCGATGATGCCCAAAGGGCTCGAGTAGAGAAACTCAAGACTATGACCACTGCAAAGATTGCCCCTGTGGCAGTTGCATTATCAGTTCCTGATTCTAAAGTTACAGGTCAGATTTTTGGGGTTCGAAATAACGAAATATTCCTAATGGGGCAATCGAGACCGACGCGTTCGGTTCATCGGGGTGAAGGATGGACACCCGAGACAGTACTGGAGCATGCTATCCCATCGATGGAGGCAGGTTTTTATCCCCTAGACCGATCACAGGATGTTTTTAGTTGGGATCCCATTTAACAGGTTAAATACGGCTGATTATTGGATTGTACTTATGACGTTTGAATATGAAAAACTGAAAAACTGGAAGTTTGAGGAAGTAACCCAAAATTACACCTCGAGGGATACTATTCTTTATGCCTTAGGTGTTGGCTTGGGTTCTGATCCAATGGATGAAACCGAGCTTCCATATGTTTTTGAAGAAGCTGAGAATTTTTCCGCGCTACCCACAATGGCGGTTGTTCTAGGTAGCCCAGGGTTTTGGTCTAGAGATCCAGAAACAGGTATCGACTGGGTTAAAATACTACATGGGGAGCAAAAATTAGAATTGCACAATCCTCTCCCAACTTCGGCAACTATAAAGGCACAATCAAAGGTGACTGGGCTGGTAGATAAGGGAGCTGGAAAGGGCGCACTAATTCTAACAGAGCGTATTCTTAAAGACGCTGAAACTGGCCTCAAATTGGCGACTTTAACGTCAACAACATTTGCTCGGGGTAACGGTGGGTATGGGGGGCCTAGTGATGAGGCGCCACCACCCCACAAATTGCCTGAAAGGCAGCCAGATATGGTTACTGATCTGCCCACATTGGACCGGGCGGCTTTAATTTACCGGCTATCTGGGGATTATAATCCACTTCATGCAAGCCCTTCTATTGCTAAAGCGGCAGGGTTTGCGAAGCCAATTTTACATGGGCTGTGTTCATTAGGAGTTGCGGGTCATGCCATCCTTAAATCGTGCTGTAATTATGAAGCAAATAAATTTAAATCACTTCAGCTCAGGTTCTCATCCCCAGTTTACCCTGGGGAAACTATTAGGACAGAAATATGGAAAGATGGTAGCTCAATTTCTTTTAGATCTAAAGTAATCGAACGCGATACTGTTGTCTTGAATAACGGACTTGCGATAGTTGAACATCAATAAGTAGTATATTTGAACTCATTTAATATTAGGATGGATTTTCGTTATGGATAACGATCAAAGAGAGTTGCCAAAACCAACCCCAGAGACGCAGCATTTCTGGGACGGGACAAAACAGGGAAAGCTTAGACTTCAGAAATGTAAATCGACTGGTGAAGTTTATTTTCTGCCACGACACTTTTGCCCTTCGAGCGGGGGTACAGATATTGAAGTAATTGAAGCATCAGGACGTGCAACATTACACAGCTATGTAATTAGCCATCTTCCGGCTCCTGGCTTCACCCCGCCCTATGCAATAGCGGTTGTGAAACTCGAAGAGGGTCCAAAGATGATGTGTAATATAGTGGAATGTGCGCAGACGCCAGAAGCCTTGGTATTAGATATGCCGCTTGAAGTTAGCTTTGAAAAAGTGAACGACGAAATTACTCTTCCACAATTTAAACCAGCGGGGAAATAGTTCCATGAAACGTAATTCTGTAGCTATCGTTGGTGCCTCTGAGACGACTGAACTTGGTAAGGTTCCCGGAATGTCTCAAGTTCAACTGCACGCTGATGCAGCTTTGAACGCAATAGCAGATGCAGGTTTGAAGTTATCGGATATCGACGGCGTTGCAACCGGCGGGCATAATGCTGTTGAGATTGCTCATTACTTGGGAATTGTACCTAAATGGTTGGATGGTACCTCTGTTGGAGGCTGCTCCTTTATGCTTTTAGTAAGACATGCAGCGGCTGCGATAAACGAGGGGTTGTGTGAGACGGTTTTAATCACTCATGGAGAGAGTGGTCGATCTAATCTTGGTAGGCATGGCTCCTCAATTTTCCCGTCGTTATTCCAGCAACAATTTGAACGGCCATTTGGTGTGACGCGTCCGCCTACAATGTTCACTATCCCAGTCCTCCGATACATGAAGGACTATGGACTAAGTGAGGAGACACTTGCGATGGTCTCTGTTATTCAGAGAGAATGGGCTAGCAAAAACCCGAGAGCCAGTTTCAAAGATCCAATTAGTGTAGATGATGTTCTGAATTCTAAAATGATTTGTTATCCATTCAGATTACTGATGTGCTGTCTGGTTACTGATGGCGGTGGAGCGTTAATATTGACCAAGGCGGATCGAGCTAAAGATTTAAGGCAAAAACCAGTTTACATCCGCGGTACTGGCGAGAGTTGTGAAACTCCTATGATCAGTCAAATGGCAGATTTTACGTCGTCAGCGGCTTTCCGTGTTGCTGGATCAAATGCATTTGAGTCCGCTGGTATCACACACTCCGACGTGGATCATTTAATGATTTATGATGCCTTTGCTCATCTTCCTATCTATGGGTTGGAAGACCTAGGGTTTGTAGAACGAGGGGAGGGTGGTGCATTCATTGCTGACGGTAATACGAAACCTGGTGGAAGCCTTCCGCTAAACACAAACGGAGGAGGGTTAAGCTATATGCATTCTGGAATGTACGGTATGTATGCTCTTCAAGAGGGAGTCCGGCAAATGAGAGGTGTCGCCCCGGCTCAAGTGCAGGGAGCGGAAATTTCCATGGTACATGGTGTGGGTGGAATGTTTAGTGCAAGTGGCAACATCGTTTTAACAAACGTTAAGTAATGCCTTAAACACTCGTTTTCCAGTTGGCAGTTGGGCGTACGGGATTTAAGAGGTTTCTCAAACCCGTACTTACCCTGACATATTTACGCCGATGATCTGCGGCGTCCAGTGGATTACATAAGCTTTAAATTAGTTGCAGCCTGTTTTCCGTTACGACCAACCTCAAGTTCAAAGGACACTTTTGCGCCTTCGTTTAGTGTGTCGATGTTTGATTGTTCAAGTGCTGTGATGTGAACAAATGCATCAGGCCCGCCTTCATCAGGTTGGATAAAGCCATAGCCTTTAGTTGGGTTGAACCATTTTACTGTACCGGTCGCCATTATAGTCTCCTTGGACGTGCGTATTTACTAGGGCGTTCCAACACGGAATACCCAGGGGTCTTGTTAACAATGTCAGGGGAAAAATTGAGTGAGCTTAAACAACTGATCATTCTGTATTCTCTAGACACTTTTGCAACAACCAACTGATATGTGCTTAGTTTTGCCTTAGGTCAAGACATTTTTACACTTTGTAATTTTAAACTGCATTATTTTTTAGGAGATATACCGATTTATATTTTTCAGTCGGACGTCTAAATATCCTGCTTCGACTTATGAGGCTTAATCTTACTTTGTACCTATATCCGACGCCCATATGTATGCGATTGCTTCTTAATAGCCGGGTGCAAATTCCTTTTTTAGGGTGTCTCGGAATGTTTTTTGACTGATTGATGTCAAATGCAATTTTTAACCAGAGGAAACTTTTATTGATTTAAAGATGCATAAAATTGAATGGCTGAAAAACTATTAGTTCGTAAGTCAGGGGCTTATGCAAAATTTCAAATTCACTAAAAAACTTGCCAAAAAGGCTGAAAAACTGGGTAAATTACGATTTTAAATGGAAAATAAAGAGGATGGCGGACATCAGTATAGTGGAAACTATAGTTCAGTATTAGGCTTGATGTAATATTGGGTAAATTTTTGAAATTATTAACCGCCCGATGTCATCCCTTGGCTGTATATTAATTTTCGTCTATTCCGAGTATGATTATGAAAGTTTGGCAAAAACACTTGAACATGTATAAATAAAAAAAGTTAAATCTGGGCCTGATAACGGTTAATCAGAGGTTGCGCATGCAATTTATAAGGCCTTAATTGACGCGGAAAATTTTTAGACGGTTAACTATCTGGTGTTTTATGATTCCACATATGTGGTCGCGCTGGGTCTTTAAAATTAAATTTTTGAGCAAAGGAAGTTCGTTTGATGATTATTGATACGCATGCCCATATGTTGCCTCAAAGTACCTTGGAGGCGTTGAGTATGGAGGGTGATAATTTTCCATCAATTAACCTTATAAAGTCCGAAGATAAATACCAACTCTCGTTTAATGAAAAAAATCCAACCCGTGCAATAATGCCAAAACTGCGAATATTTTCGGAAAGAGAGCAATTTCTTTCAAGTAATGGAATAGATCTTCAAATATCAGGTGGCTGGCTGGACAGTTTTGGTTATGAAATTGAGCCAGAGGAAGGTGCCGATTGGAGCCGATTTCTAAATGAAGGAATGTTGGCTGATTGCAAGCACCGTGAAGGGTTGGTCCCTTTGGCTACTGTACCAATGCAATCGGGAAAGCTTGCTGCCAAAGTTCTTCAAGAGGCAATAAAGGCGGGTATGCCAGGTGCAATGATTGGCACTCAACCGCATGGGAGTTATGGTAATTTAGATGACCCTGATCTTGACCAATTCTGGGAAACAGCCGCGGAACTGCAGGTTCCAATAATAATTCACCCAATGTTTGGTTCCGATGATGCGCGTTTACATGACATGCAAATGATGAATGCAGTTGGACGTGTTTGCGATGTATCCGTGGCTGTTAGCCGTATGCTTTTTAAAGGACATTTAACAAGATATGACGGCCTCAAAATAATAGCGTCCACTGGTGGGGGAGCTTTGCCTTATATGCTGGGCCGATTGGAGCGAAACTTTAAAGCATTCCCTGATCTTGTGGGGGACCCAGTTCAAGAATTCCAAAAGTTGTATTTTGATAGCATAGTTTTTCAGCCTGATATTCTCCAGTTTTTGTCTAAAAAAGTAGGAGTGGAAAAAATTATGTTGGGATCGGATTACCCATTCCCCATAGGTGATCAAGAGCCAAGGTCTGTTATTGAGAAAGCCGGGTTTTCGGAGCGTGATAAGGAACTGATGCTCACTGGAAACGCGCGCAAACTATTTCGTTTATAGATATTATCTCCAGTCATATAAGTAGGTTGCCGCACTATTACTTTTTCAAAAGTGAAGACGACTGCTAGCTTCGACAATAAATCCGTGTGCCGTATTTTCAAATCTAACTAATCTTAATTCGAAGCATATTTATTCTGCTTATGAAAACTACGCTGTTATGCCACCATCGACAGGCATCGCTATGCCATTAACAAAAGAAGCTTCATCAGATAATAAAAAAAGTGCAGCGTTAGCAACTTCATCGGGCTTTCCCGGTCTTCCCATTGGACCTGCGCCGCCGCGTTTTTTTACCAGTTCCTCCTTGTCCAACCCACTTGTAGACTGTTGATCGGGACGTGCTACAAAAACGCGCAGCATCGGTGTATCGATTGGACCGGGACAGATCGCGTTCGCACGGACATTATCTTTTGCAACCCTTTTTGCAAGGGCTTTAACAAAACCAACGACACCGAATTTTGCCATTGAGTACACTGGACTGAAACCAGACCCCATTAGGCCAGAACTTGATGCTGTATAGAGCAAGGTTCCCCCTCCTCGAATACGAAATTCAGAAAGAGCTGCCTCTGTAGTCACTAAAATTGTCCTCAGATTCAAATCTAGTGTTAACTCAAAGTCTTTCATTTCGATACCTTCAATTGATGCTGGACCGGGATAACCGACGTGGTTCCAAACAAAGTCCAAACCTTCAAAATGGTTTGCTGTCTCTGTTACGATGCGTTTAGATTCTTCGTCTTTTGTGAGATCGGCAACTATTCCAATTGCATTACCTCCAGCGTCTTTTATTTCTTCAACAACGGCATCAACAGCCTCGGGATTAATATCAACAACACCAACAGATGCCCCCTCTCTTGCAAACCTAATTGCTCCAGCTTTCCCCATTCCGGAACCAGCGGCTGTTACTAATCCTATCTTTCCTTGCATTCGCATTTTATTATCCCTTTTGCTTTTTAATACATAATACTTTAGCAAGTGTGAAAGTGTGTAAAAGGAATAAATTAATCTAATAGGGGATTTTATCCTCTTGAATTTTACCAATAGTAGAACTCAAAAAATTCTATTATGGCATTAGTGTAAAAATGATTTGATCAGAAAGAGGGTATGGAAATGTCTATTGAGAAGCTTGGCGTGGTTGGAGCCGGTATGATGGGTTCAGAGATTGCTTTGGTATTCGCAATGGCAGGAAAATCTGTGCTTCTAACCGATACTTCACAAGAAGGATTGAATGCTGCCGTAAAAAAATTATCTGAGGTCCTCGATTCTGGAATAGCCAGAGGGTTTTGGGCAGAGGAAGATAAACCATTGGCATTATCGAGGATTACGACGACCACGAACCTCGAAGATTTCGCAGATAGAGAGATGGTAATTGAAGCTGTCTTTGAGGATGTGGCTATTAAAAGTGAAGTTTTCGCTAAACTGGATATAATTTTGCCCAATACCTGTGTTATAGCATCCAATACTTCCAGTATTTCCATAACCGTTTTATCATCCTGCCTTTCGGACGATCGTCAAGCTGATTTTCTTGGGCTTCACTTTTTTTCTCCAGTTCATCGTATGAAATTAGTCGAAGTAATAAGCGCTATGGATACAAGTCAAAGAGCACTTGAAGTAGCGACAGAGGCTTGTATTGACGCTGGTAAAGTTCCAATACAAGTCAAAGATGTAGTCGGGTTTGCGGTAAACCGCATGTTGTTCGCACTTTGGAATGAAGCGCTTCGTTTAGTTGAGGAGGGCGCCTGCACTCCTGAAGATATTGATATAGGATGTAAACTTGGGTTAGGGCATCCGGTTGGCCCATTTGAACTGATGGATTTAACTAGTAATACATTAAATTTGCAGGTTGGCGAAATCTTGCAGGAAGCTTATGGAGAGAGATTTTTACCGCGGCCAATTTTGAAGCAAATAGTAGCTGCAGGTCGAGCTGGAAGAAAAACAGGCCGCGGTTGGTATCGATATGATGAGAAAGGGCGTCAAAAAAAGTAACAGGATTAAACTTATTCAAAACCCTATATATCGTGTGAAAAACTAATTTACGATTGTGAGCGCAGTTTTATTCAATCTTTTGTCTAACTCGACCCAAGATTGTTTCAACTTTATTAACTCATCGCCTTTTAATTTGTCCCCGGCTGGCAATCTCACACTCATTGGGTTGGTTTGGCGGCCATGCTTTATGACTTCGTAATGTAAATGAGGTCCGGTGGACCGTCCTGTTGAACCAACGTAGCCTATTGTACTTCCTTGCTTAACTCGATGGCGCTTTCTTAGGCCTTTTCGAAAACGTGAAAGATGAGCATAAGCGGTTTTATAAATAGAATTGTGCCTTATCCGGATATACTTTCCATAGGCTCCATTGCGGCCAATATATTCAATTATACCATCACCCGCAGCCATAATCGGGACCCCCTTTGGGGCGGCAAAATCAACCCCTTTATGCATTTTGGAATAACCGAGAATTGGGTGGCGGCGTTTGCCGTATCTAGAGCTTAGCCTGGCGCCATCGATAGGCGTTCTCATTAATGTTTTTTTTACACTTTTTCCATTGCGATCATAATAGTCTTTGAAACCACTTTTAGTTTCATAGGCTGCATACTCTAATTTTTTCCCGTTCAAATTCATTGAGGCCCATTTTATAGTGCCGTTATGGACAACTTTATTTTGCTCATTCCTGTAAATATTAAATAAAAGACTAAAGCGATCTCCCCTCTGGATCTCCCTCTGAAAATCAACATCAAAACTAAAAATGCGAATTAATTCAATCAACATATTTGGCGGTAATTTACGTTCTATAGCGGTTTGATAGAGACTGTGAGTTATAACCCCACTGAAAATTCTATCTTCAATTGCGAGCTTTATTTTTTTCTTTTCCGCATGGAACGACTTATTTTCTTGGAGCTCTGCGACTATTTCAAAATCGAAACTTGGGGTAAAAGATACCTTAATTAGTTGTTTATCCAATGTGGTTATGTAGATGGTTTGCCCTACAGGAAGTTTTCTCAGGTCATAAACTTTGCGAAGATGGGAGATTGACTGTGCGGCTTGTTCTTTACTCACTCCGGCGTTAGTGAGAATCGCCATTAATGTATCCCCTTGTTTAACTGACACTGTCATGGGACGTATTTTTTTTAAAAGGCGGTGTTTTGTGCCTTCCTCAGGTGGAGTTGTTTGTTCAGTTTTAAACTGTTTTTTTTCTAGGAGTTCAGATTTTGGTGCAATTCCTATTTTTACTATTTGTTCCTCGTTTGATGAACTTGTTTGTTTTGTCGCATAGAATGGAGCGTCTTTGAGGTGAAAATAAATAAAAATTATGATTAGTAAAGTTATGACAATAATACCTATTTTACTCAGCAAGCTCATAGGCGCCCTTTTTAATTACATTTAAATATCATGGCTGTTATATCGTTGACAATGCTATTTCACCAAGTGGTATTTGGGTTTTATTCGTAGCAGAAACGCGGTGTGTAAATTGCAAAATTTGTCAATTTGATCCGCTGAAAGTGGTTAATATACAATTTCTGATTAGCTTTTACGACCCATTGAAATAACCATGCGCCGGTAAGTAATTTTTTTTTCAAAATAAGTTGAATAAAGGGTTTGACATGACAACAAAGAGGGTCGTATAACCCGCCTCCAATCTTTGTTGATTGGGAAGCCGGCTATTTTTTGCTGGGATTGTGTTCTTTGACATTGTGGAAATAATCGGAAGGGATGCGCAGGCGGCGTTGGTT
Source organism: uncultured Alphaproteobacteria bacterium (assembly GCA_938028645.1). Taxonomy (GTDB): domain Bacteria; phylum Pseudomonadota; class Alphaproteobacteria; order Thalassobaculales; family Thalassobaculaceae; genus UBA7326. The sequence continues at coordinate 137 of CALIMD010000029.1, read as the reverse complement.
TGTTTTGCGGTAAGCGTTTAATAAACAGTCTGTCTTGCGTATCTCTTAGCGTGCTTTAGATTTTTTTCATTCTTTGAATGGAGAATTCTAAAACAAACTACGCTATGGCCATTACCTTAATTGGTGATGGTTGTGAT
>CALIMD010000028.1 GCA_938028645.1 uncultured Alphaproteobacteria bacterium | reverse complement strand
CTCAAAAGTAATTTTAGATCGAAAAAATCAAGTTATAGAGAAAGATTTTGCAGACGGCCCGTTTAAATTTTTAAACAATAGATGGAGTTTCGTAGAGGATGTCGAAGGATGTCTAATAGATTTTAGTGTGGAGTTCGAATTTAAATCGACGTTTTTACAAAAAATAATAGTTGTACTTTTTAATGAGGCCGTAGAACGTATGGTTGGAGCTTTTGAGGATCGTGCACATGCCCTTTATCAAAAAAAATATAGATAAAAGCACCTCATGTTATGAGTTTTCTTTATAGATAACTAAGGAATATCCTATCGGATTATGAAAGTTTGTTCATTCCCCTCTAAACCAATAATGATTGGCAGTGAGATCTATCGTAACTCCCGTTACGGAGTAGGGCACCCACTTTCGATTGAGCGAGTAACTCCAGTTATGGATTTAACTTTCGCATTAGACTGGGCCAATGAAAGTGTATTCATCAACAGCCCCATTGCTACTTTCGATATGTTAACTCGATATCATGATAAAAAGTATGTTGCGGCAGTAATCGAAGCCGAAAAATTCCAAGATGTAAACGATGACATCCGAGAACAATATAACCTGGGTACTGGAGGAAATCCAATATTCCCGGAGGTATTTACAAGGCCCGCCACAGCGGTCGGTGGCGCTATTTTAGCAGGACAAATGCTTTCTGGGAATGAAAGAGGAATTATTCACTCAATAGCTGGAGGAACTCATCATGCTCAAAAATCAAAAGCCTATGGCTTTTGTTTTTTTAACGATGTTGTCCTTGGTATTTTAACTATGCTGGACAATGGTTTAGAGCGTGTACTTTATGTGGACTTGGATGCTCACCATGGTGATGGTGTCCAGGATGCTTTTAAAGATGATCATAGGGTTTTCACGATTTCTATCCATGAAAAAGATCGTTGGCCAAGGACTGGTAACCTAAAAGATAGAGCATCTGGCTTTGCCAGAAACCTACCTGTCCCCGCAGGGTTTAATGATGCAGAATTAGAGGCTATAATTTCAAATGCTGTAGTTCCATTGGGCTTAGATTTTGATCCCGAGGCCGTTGTTATTCAGTCAGGGTGTGACGCTCTATCGGACGATCCGCAAAGTAAATTGGAGTTGTCAAATCTGGCTCTATGGAATGCTGTAGGCCGAATAGTGAAATTGGCCCCTAGGGTTTTAGTAGTTGGTGGCGGTGGCTATAACCCATGGGCAACCGCGAGGGCGTGGTCTGGTGTTTGGGCCACTTTAAATGATATAAATCCTAATGTTGATTTGCCGTTAGAGGGTGTAAATATTTTGAAATCTTTAACATGGGATCATTCTAAAGGTCGTAATCCCCCTAAACATTGGTTTAACACCATTGCGGATGAAGCAAATTTTGGAGTGGTACGCGATGAAATTTCTATCGCGATTGAAGAGGTCTTGAAGTGATGCGACTGTTTGTGATCGTGTCATTGTTTTTGATGTATAACCTCTGTGAAGCTAGCGCATCAGTAAAATCGGAGTTATCCATAATCACGTCGAATGGATCAAAACATAACTTTTTAGTCGAAGTGGCTAGAACAGAAGAAGAAAAAAAAATTGGTCTGATGTTTAGGAAAACGTTAGCGAAAAATGCCGGGATGCTTTTTTTATACAAACGAGAAGCACTTCGGCTAATGTGGATGAAAAATACGTTTATCCCCCTAGATATTTTATTTATAGATAAAGAAGGGGTGATCAAGCGAGTGGTTAAAAGAACTGTTCCTCACTCTCTCGCTACTATTTCTTCCCGACAAAGCGTTTTAGCCGTCCTTGAGCTCAGAGGTGGCGTTACTTCCAGTCTGGACATCAAAAAAGGCGATCGTATTTACCATCCAGCTTTTGAATAATATTTTCAACTTTGCCGATACATAAAACTATTGAGAAAGTTTATCTTCTGTTCGTAAGTCAAAGTCTGTCGGGTGATGCCTTTCATGTAATTGAGACGATAACTCACCCGATACACGATTGACCATTCTGCCTCGCTTCACTGCTTCCCGGGCATCTATTTTCTCCGACCACGACATTAAATTCTTATAGCTTCCTACATCCAGAAATTCTGCTGCTTCGTAAAGCCGACCCAGACAGAGCTGGCCGTACCATGCCCAGATTGCCATATCTGCAATCGTATAGGATGATCCTGCTATAAACTCTGTTTGAGAAAGGCGTTGATCTAAAAGGTCCAATTGACGTTTTGTTTCCATAGCAAAACGATTAATTGGATACTCAAATTTTTCCGGCGCATAGGCATAAAAATGTCCAAATCCTCCACCGAGATACGGTGCACTCGCCATTTGCCAGAAAAGCCAGGATAGGCATTCAGTTCTCTCATCCACTTTAGTCGGCATAAAGGCGCCAAATTTTTCAGAAAGATAGAGTAAGATAGCACCTGACTCAAAAACTCTTTGCTGTTTTCCATCACTACAGTCAAGTAACGCTGGGATTTTTGAATTTGGGTTGATGCTCACAAAACCAGATCCAAATTGTTGGCCGTCTCGTATCCGACAAAGCCAAGCATCATACTCTGCTCCAGAGTAACCTAAAGCCAAAAGTTCCTCTAACAACACGGTCACTTTCACACCATTGGGTGTGGCCAATGAGTATAATTGTAGCGGGTTTTTACCGATTGGAAGTTCCTTTTCATGAGTCGCACCTGCGGTTGGGCGATTAATCTTCACGAAAGCTCCGCCATTTTCGGTGTCCCATTGCCAAACCTTGGGAGGGCTATATTCATTGGGGCTACTCATATCTCTATTTCCTTGCAATAAATGCTGTTTATTATCGATTGGCGTGAACCATTAAATATTTTGCATAACGTAAAAGTTCAAGTTGCCCTAGTCAAATTTACAATCAATTATTTAAACATTCTTTTTTAAAACATGACATCGGGGGGAAATCGCGATATTTTTTATTGTTCGACGTTCACTGTGGCACGGGTTCGATGGCGGTAATAAAGAGAGTAGACGGAGTCCACGTTCAACCAAAAGATTTATAAATGATATAGGGCAGCTTTAATTCTAAGGAATGATATTATGAATGCGCCAAAAATAAAATTTAATAATGCAGCTGGTTACGATCGGATGATGGGTGTCTGGAGTCAGTTAATTGGCGATATTTTTTTGGATTGGTTAAGCTTTGAAGAGAGAGGTTGCTGGCTTGACATTGGTTGCGGTACCGGGGCATTTACGCAACAAATTAAAGAGCGATGTGCGCCATCAGAAATAATTGGTGTAGATCCATCTGATGTTCAATTGGAGTTTGCTCGAACCAGAAAAGGGATGGGAGATTGTATTTTTCAGCGTGCCGACGCTATGGCGCTTCCATTTGAAAATCAAAAATTTGATTCTTCGACGATGGCATTGGTATTATTTTTTGTTCCGGACCCGGGTAAGGGACTTTCAGAGATGATTAGGGTCACAAAAAAAAATGGAACTGTGTCAGCTTATGTTTGGGATATCCTAGGAGGAGGATTCCCAGCAGAACCGATACAGGCAGGGCTTCGTTCAATGAATTACGAATATGCACTCCCTCCTAGCGTAGATATTTCTCTAATGGATAATTTAAAAGAATGTTGGGAAAGTGCTGGGCTTAAATCCATACAAACGCGAGTTTTCGAGGTAGAGAGAAGCTTTGATGATTTTGAAGAGTTTTGGGAGATAACATCTAATTCTGCTTCTATAAAATCAGTATTAGCCGATATGGATAAACAAAAAAAGAGTGAGTTACAAAACCTCGTCAAACAACAATTACCGCGAAGTGCCAACGGCGCCATCAAGTATTCCTCCTGGGCCAATGCTATACAAGGTTTAGTTAAATAAACTAAACTAAACTAAACTAAACTAAACTAATTTAATTTGGAGAAAGAAAATGGAGAAACAACATGACCATGAGGGCGGGTGCCTTTGCGGCCAAGTCAGGTATAGGACTATTGGGAGTCCAAAGAGAGCAGGGGTTTGTCATTGTCGGTATTGCCAACTGAGAGCTGGAAGTGCTTTTGGAACCCTAGTTTATTTTAAAAAGGATAATATCGAGATCCTTGAAGGCGATCTGAGTGATTACGAATTTGTCACAGAAATGGGGAAAAAGTGGAAGAATCAATTTTGCTCACACTGCGGAACGACGATCCTTATGCACCTAGAGGCCTGGCCAGGTGATATTGGAGTAGCTGGAGGTACATTTGACCCGCCCACGTTCTGGTATGAATTGTCGGGAGAAGTTTTTATGCGTTCTAAAGGACATTTTGTTGGGGAGATAAGTGCCCCCAGGAAAATGGACACTTGGTTTAATTATGAGCCGAAGGGGACTGTCGAAGCTCGGACAGATGGTTCTAGGAATTAAAAATAGAAAGCTAAGAACTGCAGGGTATGATGTAGGATCATCATAGGTCAGTAAGTTGGTGGAGAGATAGCAACACGAGTTTTCGCAGAGATTAGAGATACTTTCACTGATATAGCTGCGGTAACCGACGGTGAAAGGCTATTAACATGG
>CALIMD010000027.1 GCA_938028645.1 uncultured Alphaproteobacteria bacterium | reverse complement strand
GGCGAGAGCCTTATATCTATTAAACAAGTTCTTTAGACTCATCAATGGTTGGCGGTGGGGGTGGGATTTGAACCCACGGTACGCTTTCACGCACAACGGTTTTCGAGACCGCCCCGTTCAGCCACTCCGGCACCCCACCATAATCAGGCACTTTGCCTTTGTTTACTAGTTCATCGGTATATAGCCAACATCTTTCTCAAATTTAAGAGATTAAGCATATTTTTTAACGATTTTACTCTTATAAATCACCTTTCTCAGTTGACAGTCTCAGCTTGCACTGTATATTCCGCGGCTACGCTTGGTTAATAATTAACACCGTGCATGTGAATCTGTAAAAAAGAGTTATGTTATGTATGCAGTACTGAAAACGGGAGGCAAGCAATACAAGGTTGCCGCTAATGATATAATTATGGTTGAAAAACTAGTGGCAGACGCTGGAACTTCAATAGAAATTGATGAAGTGTTGATGATTGGTGACGATGAGACATCAACAGTAGGCGCCCCATTAATAGAGGGTGCCCGAGTGGCTGCCGAGGTTTTAGAGCAAAAGCGCGCTAAAAAGATAACGGTATTTAAGAAAAAACGGCGTCAAAATTATCGAAGAACCATAGGACATCGACAAGAATTAACAGTTTTGAGGATAACTGATATACTGGCAGCGGGGGAAGCTAAGAAACAACCTAAGGCCAATTCCAAGGCTAAATCAGCTGCCAAGGAACCAAACGAAAGCAAAACTGCACCAAAAGCAAAGACGGCACCAAAGACCAAAGCCGCACCAAAAGCAAAGACGGCACCAAAAGCAAAGACGGCACCAAAGACCAAAGCCGCACCAAAAGCCGAAACTTCAAATACAGAGCAGTAGGGAAAAATGGCACATAAAAAAGCAGGTGGTAGCTCAAGAAATGGGAGAGACTCAGCCGGTCGACGTCTTGGCGTAAAAAAATACGGCGGGGAAATAGTGGTTCCTGGAAATATTTTGGTTCGTCAGCGCGGAACTAAATTCCATCCTGGCGTGAACGTCGGTATGGGGAAAGACCACACGTTATATGCGAAAACAACCGGAGAAGTTGCGTTCCAACACAAAACAGGTAATCGAACCTATGTAACGGTTCAACCAAAGACGTTAGCCGCCGAGTGAAAAGAACCTAATCAACTAACATAAATCTAAGGCAGTTTTTGGATCTGTAGGCCGTCATATTTTGACCAAAAAATGTTTACTGGTATACTAACCATACCTATTAATCAAATACTCAGTGAAAGAGATAGCATCTATTCCTTTGATGGTGTGATGCAACAGAGCCTGCAGAGATGAAGTTTCTTGATCAAGCAAAAATACATATAAAAAGCGGTGATGGCGGAAGTGGGTGCGCGAGCTTTAGACGTGAGAAATACATTGAGTTTGGTGGACCCGACGGAGGAGACGGTGGTCGTGGGGGACATGTCATAGCTGAATGCGTTGATGGGTTAAACACCTTAATTGACTATAGATATCAACAACACTTTAAAGCTAAAACCGGTAGATCAGGTGCAGGAAAACAAAAATCTGGCGCGTCCGGTGATGATATAATACTCAAATTACCCGTCGGCACACAAATTCTTGATGAGAATAAACATAATATTTTAGCCGATTTGACGCAAATCGGACAAAAAATAATACTTGCCATGGGCGGTGACGGTGGCTTTGGAAATATTCGATACAAGACTTCTACCAACAGAGCGCCGCAGAAATTTTTACCTGGGTGGCCTGGTGAAGAGAAATCTATTTGGTTAAGATTAAAACTTATAGCAGACGCTGGATTAGTCGGCCTCCCAAATGCTGGAAAATCCACTTTTTTATCCGTAGTCACGCATGCGAAACCAAAAGTTGCTGATTACCCGTTTACTACGCTTCATCCCAATTTGGGAGTAACTGGTTTTTTAGATAATGAATTTGTTATCGCTGACATCCCGGGATTGATAGAGGGAGCGCATCAAGGGTTAGGGCTTGGTGATCGTTTTCTTGGGCATGTTGAGCGATGCTCAATTCTATTGCATTTAATAGATGTGAATCAAAAAGATCCCTTTCAAGCATACAATACTATTCGTAATGAACTTAAAGCTTATGGAGCTGGATTAAAAAATAAAGCTGAGATTATTGGCCTAACAAAAATCGATACTGTCGATTATAAAAATGCCGAAAAAATAAGCGATTGTTTATCTAAGGCCACAAAAAAGCCGGTATTTTTAATCTCCTCTTCAACTCAAAGGGGTTTGAAGGAGATATTATCTAATTTATCAATGGAGATTACAAACCAAAAAGCCGCGCTCAAAGCCAAGGATATCCATCACAGTGGCAGCGAGGCATGGAGCCCTCATTGATAAAAAAACGTAAAACCCCAACACTAGCGCCCACGGGTCGTTTAGTAGTGAAGATAGGATCCGCCCTACTCGTCGACGAGCGTACAGGTGAAATCCGACATGAATGGTTGAATAAACTAGCGGATGACATAGCATGTCTCAAAAATAAAGGCAAAGAAGTGCTAATAGTGTCGTCCGGGGCAATCGCTGTCGGGAGCCAACATTTAGGAATTAATCACCAAATTTTAAAACTAGAAGAAAAACAGGCGGCGGCGGCTACTGGGCAAATCAGATTGGCGCACGCTTACGAAACAGCACTAGCCAGGCACTCAATTACTGTCGCTCAAATACTATTATCACCAGGTGACACGGAGGAAAGAAGACGTCATTTAAATGCTAGAGCTACATTAACGACGCTCTTAAAACTTGGTGTGATCCCAGTAATCAACGAGAACGATACTGTCACGACAAAAGAAATTCGTTTCGGGGATAATGACAGACTTGGAGCGCGTGTTGCTCAAATGATTAGCGCTGATACGCTTATACTATTATCTGACGTTGACGGTTTATATGAGCGGGATCCCAAAAAAGACCCAAGCGCACAACATATTGAGAATGTAGAGCGTATCTCCCCAGAGATTATCGCAATGGCTGGTGTCGCTGGAACGGACTATGCATCTGGCGGCATGATCACAAAGCTTGAGGCCGCCAAAATAGCAACCAGTGCAGGGTGTAGAATGGCCATTGTCGCTGGAAAAATAATGAACCCCCTCTCTGCTATGGAGAATGGTGCTCGTTGCACGTGGTTTCAAGCTTCAGCGACACCGCGAGGAGCTAGAAAGAGCTGGATTGCAAGTGCTATTAACCCTAACGGTGCAATTTTCCTAGATGAAGGGGCAATGAAAGCCTTATATAGTGGACGAAGTATCTTGCCTGCAGGTATATTAAAAGTAACAGGGTCGTTTCACAGAGGGGATTTAGTGACTGTTCATAGCCCGAATGGAGATGAGTTGGCAAAGGGTCTTGTGGCTTATTCAGCGAGCGACGCAATTATGATTAAGGGTCACAAGTCCAAGGAAATCGAAAGTATATTGGGTTACCGAGGCCGCGATGAGTTAATACATCGAGACGATCTAGTCTTGAATGAATAGAGATATTTCAATGGAATCAGAGAGCAAACTTTCAGAAAAAGATATTTCTTCACTAATGAGTGAAATGGGTGCAAAGGCGGCTAAGGCAGGACAGATAATAAAGCAAGCCACATCGAAACAAAAAGATAACGCTCTAAAAATTGCAGCACAGCAAATTAAGAACAATAAAGATATGATTTTAAAGGCTAATTCCATAGATATGGATCATGCCTCGAGGAAAGGGTTGAAGAGCTCGTTAATCGATAGACTTGATTTAAGTGGTAATAGACTTGAGGATATGGCTATTGGTTTGGAAAGTATAATAGAGTTACCTGATCCAGTGGGCCAGGTAATAAAATCATGGCATCGTCCAAATGGATTAGAAATAAGTCAAATCAGTGTTCCTCTTGGAGTTATTGGTATTATTTACGAATCCAGGCCAAATGTAACGGCAGATGCAGGCAGTTTGTGTTTGAAATCGGGGAACGCGGTGATTCTAAGAGGCGGATCAGAATCGTTCAACACCTCCAAGGCAATCGTTTCGTGTCTGCACGAGGGACTTAAGTCAGCAAATTTGCCAGAAAATTGTATTCAGCTAGTCCCAACGAAAGACCGAGGGGCTGTTGGTCAGTTACTCACCATGACTAAATATATAGACGTTATCGTCCCTCGTGGAGGAAAATCTCTTGTGGAGCGTGTTCAAAATGAAAGCCGTGTTCCAACGATCGCACATTTAGAGGGGCTTTGCCATGTTTATGTAGATAACGATGCCGACACGGAAATGGCTTGTAATATTGTGTTAAACGCAAAGATGCGCCGAACTGGAGTCTGTGGAGCCGCAGAAACACTGTTAATAGATCGACCAGCAGCAGACAGACTATTACCACCTTTAGCAAAAAAGTTAATGGAAGAAGGTTGTGAACTCAGAGGAGATGCTTCTTCTAGAGCGCTTGTATCCGGTATAAAGATTGCAACAGAAAGTGATTGGAGCACAGAATATCTGGATGCAATTTTATCAGTTAAAATAGTAGATGGAGTAAGTGGGGCTATTGCCCATATTGGTGATTATGGGTCAAATCATACAGATACTATAGTCACCAATAATGAACTAGTTGCAGAGAAATTTTTAAGCGAAGTAGACAGCGCTATAGTGCTGCATAATGCATCAACACAATACGCCGATGGTGGAGAGTTTGGTCTTGGCGCCGAGATTGGTATATCGACAGGGCGTCTTCATGCAAGGGGGCCTGTAGGTGCTGAACAACTAACCTG